>JARJMX020000150.1 GCA_029335925.2 Gammaproteobacteria bacterium | reverse complement strand
GCGGGCATCCCATGACCGGTCGCCATGTCCCGGCAGATCGAGCGCCAGCGAGTGTGGCCCCGCAAAGGACGGCACCAGCCGCCAAATCGCCGAACTCATGCTCCAGCCATGCACCCAGACCACCGGCAACACCGCTTTGGCGCCGCCACCTTGCCCACGTATCATCGCGTTCTCAAATACCCCTTGTGATGAACCCATGACCTGGCTCGACCTCGCCCTGCCGCTTTGCGCCTACCTGCTCGGCTCCGTGGCCACCGCCATCGTCGTCACTCGGCTGCTTGGCCTGCCCGACCCGCGCACCATGGGCTCCGGCAACCCCGGCGCCACGAATGTCTTGCGCACTGGGAGTAAGGGTGCCGCGTTCATCACCTTACTAGGGGATATGCTCAAGGGCTTGCTGCCAGTCGTCATGGCCCGTCTTCTGGAGGTGGGGGAGCTCACCCTGATGGCGACCGCCCTTGCCGCCTTCCTCGGCCATATCTATCCGGTCTTCTTCCAGTTCCGCGGCGGCAAGGGTGTAGCCACCGCCTTGGGTGTGCTGCTTGGCCTTGCCCCTTGGCTCGGCCTTGCCGTGCTCGGCGTCTGGCTGCTTGTGGCTGCCACCTTGCGCTACTCCTCACTCGCGGCGCTGATCGCCGCTGCAACCGCCCCGGTGATCGCCTGGGGTCTGGGCCTCGGCACCACCGCCATCACGGGCGTCGCCTTCATGAGCGCCCTGCTGATTGCACGCCACCGCAGCAATATCCAACGCCTGCTGGCGGGTACTGAGAGCCGCATCGGCGCAAAGAAAGGCGCTTAAGTCAGCCCCGTCAGCTCGCCAAGCGGCCAGCGCGCCCGCGCGGCAAAGGCCGATGCCGTCCTTCCCTGCCCAGCGGCAAGGCGCAGCCATCCGGCATAGGCAATCATGGCGGCATTGTCGGTACAGAACTCCTGGCGCGGAAAGAACACCTCCCCACCGCGCGCCTGCAGCATAGCCGAGAGGGTGGCGCGCAGGCGCCGATTCGCCCCCACCCCTCCGGCGACTACCAGCTGATTCATGCCGGTCTGCTCAAGCGCCCGCTCGCATTTGATCGCCAGGGTCTCGACGATGGCCTCCTCGAAGGCATGGGCAATGTCCGCCCTGCCCTGCTCGTCCTCCAGCCCTTCCAGAGCCAGCAGCGCACGGGTCTTCAGGCCACTGAAGCTGAAGTCGAGCCCAGGCCGGTCGGTCATCGGCCGCGGGAAACGATGCACGCCAGGCCGCCCACGCTCGGCCAGCCGCGCCAGGGCCGCACCGCCAGGGTAGCCTAGGCCCATTAGCTTGGCGATCTTGTCGAACGCCTCACCGACCGCATCGTCCAAGGTCTCGCCGAGGACTTGGTAAACGCCCACCTCCGGTACCGCCACCAACATGGTGTGTCCACCGGAGACCAACAGGGCCACGAAGGGCGGGCGTAGCCCGGGATTGTCGAGCATCGGCGCCAGCAGGTGACCCTCCATGTGATGCACACCGATGGCCGGCACGCCAAGGGCGCAGGCCAACCCCGCACCGAAGGCGGCCCCCACCAGCAGGGCACCCAGCAACCCCGGCCCTTCGGTGTAAGCTACCCCACCGATCGCCGTCCGCGAGACCCCAGCCGCCACCAGCAAGTCATCGACCATCGGCAAGAGCCAGCGCACATGGTCGCGCGAGGCAAGCTCAGGCACGACACCGCCATATGCAAGATGTACATCCTGGGTGCGCACACGATGCCCGAGCAGACCTCCCTCGCTGGCATACAGCGCGCAGGCCGTCTCGTCACACGAGGTTTCGATTCCAAGAACGATCATGCCAGACTTCTTTGCCTTCAAAGGGAGTTATTGTTGCATCGTTTGCAACAGGTCGTATAATTTCGGATCTTCTTCAAGTCCTGTTCGTGCCATCTATCGGTCACGGCAGGCATGAACCGGTTCAAAGCTTATTATTTTGGAGTTCCAATGCCTTCCGTCCGCGTCAAAGAGAACGAGCCCTTCGAAGTCGCCGTGCGCCGCTTCAAGCGCACCTGTGAAAAAGCCGGCATCATCTCCGAACTACGCGCCCGCGAGTTCTACGAGAAGCCGACTGCCGAGCGCAAGCGCAAGCTGGCTGCTGCCATCAAGCGCAACCAAAAGCGCCTGGCGAAGGAAGCAGCTCGCCGTACCCGCCTCTACTGACCGATCGGGAGTCGGGCATGGCTGAGGCGACCTCCGCCCTTAAGGCACAGATCCTTGACGATATGAAAACGGCAATGAAAGCGGGTGACAAAGCCCGCCTTGCCGTGATCCGCCTCATTTCTGCCGCGATCAAACAGAAAGAGGTGGATGAGCGCATCACTCTCAGCGATGCAGACGTCATCGCCGTGCTCGACAAAATGGGCAAGCAGCGTCGTGAGTCTATTGAGCAGTATAAGGCTGCAGGCCGTGCGGATCTGGTGGAGCAGGAAAGCTTTGAGCTGGAGGTCATTCAGTCCTATCTTCCTACCCCGTTGAGCGATGCGGAGATTGATGCCCTCATCGCTGAGGCTATTGCAGCCACGGGCGCTACTAGTGTCCGGGAAATGGGCGCGGTCATGAGTAAGCTCAGGCCGCAGATTCAGGGGCGCGCGGACATGACCCAGGTCAGTGCCCGCATCAAATCCGCCCTCGGCGGCTGACCGCAAACCCTTCCCAGCCGCACAGATTCAAAGCCTCGCCCCATCGGCTGTAACATGGGCGCGAGGCTTTTCCATCTAGACCTTACGCGAGACGCCGTCATGGGTAACGTCTTTCAATTCCTCGATGTCCCCCGCCAAGATCCGCCCAAGGCCAAAGCCGAGGCGCGCGTGCATTTCTACGGGGAAATCTACGGCCAGTTCGATCCGCAGACTGCCGCCCAGCAGGCTGACCGCTGCCTATCTTGTGGCAACCCGTACTGCGAATGGAAGTGCCCTGTCCATAACTACATCCCTAACTGGCTGAAGCTGGTCGCCGAGGGCCGCCTATTCGAGGCTGCGGAGATGTCACACAAGACCAACTCCCTGCCCGAGATCTGTGGCCGCGTCTGTCCGCAGGATCGCCTGTGCGAGGGTGCCTGCACCCTCAACACCGACAGCTACTCCGAGTTCGGGCATGGCTTCGGCGCCGTCACCATCGGCGCCATCGAGAAATACATCACCGATGAGGCGATCAAGCAGGGCTGGCGCCCCGACATGCGTGGCGTCACCCCCACGGGTAAGCGTGTTGCCATCATCGGCGCCGGCCCGGCGGGCCTCAGCTGCGCGGACATCCTGGTGCGCAATGGCGTTAAGCCGGTCGTATTCGACCGCTATCCGCAGATCGGCGGCCTTTTGACCTTCGGCATTCCGCCGTTCAAGCTGGAGAAGGAAGTCATCAAGACTCGTCGCCGCATCATGGAGGAAATGGGCGTCGAGTTTTGCCTGAACACCGAAATCGGCCGCGACATCCCGTTCCAGCGCCTTCTGGACGAATACGACGCCGTGTTCCTCGGCATGGGCACCTACACCTACATGAAGGGCGGCTTCCCGGGTGAGGATCTGCCAGGCGTGTACGATGCCCTGCCCTTTTTGATCTCCAATATCAACCGCCTGATGAACGTCGAGAAGAACCCCGCAGACTTCATCGACATGAGGGGTAAGCGCGTCATCGTCCTAGGTGGTGGCGACACCGCGATGGACTGTACCCGGACCTCAATCCGCCAAGGTGCGGTCACGGTCACCTGTGCCTACCGGCGTGACGAGGACAACATGCCGGGCTCCAAGCGTGAGGTCGCCAACGCGAAGGAAGAGGGTGTGCAGTTCCTATTCAACCGCCAGCCGGTCGAAATCATCGGTAACGGCCGCGTGGAAGGGGTCAAGTTCGTCCAGACCCGCCTCGGCGCCCCCGATGCGCGTGGCCGGCGCAGCCCCGAGGTCGTGCCAGGTTCGGAGGAGATCGTACCAGCCGATGCCGTGCTGGTTGCCTTCGGCTTCCGCCCCTCCCCCGCCCCCTGGTTGGCCGAATTCGGCATCCAAACCCATGAGGACGGCCGCGTGATCGCCTCCGCCAATGGCCCCTTCGCCTACCAGACCAGCCATCCGAAGGTCTTTGCTGGCGGTGACATGGTACGCGGTTCCGACCTTGTCGTGACCGCCGTGTTCGAAGGCCGCGAAGCTGCTAAGGGTATCCTCGCCTACCTGGGTGTCTGAGCCCCCCAAAAGGGCTCTCGGGTACCTTTTTCATTTGCAGACTCCATGAGCACTCTCAAGAACGACCTTTTCCTGCGCGCTCTGCTGCGCCAGCCCGTCGACCGTACCCCGCTATGGATCATGCGCCAGGCCGGCCGCTACCTGCCCGAGTACCGCGCCACCCGCGCCAAGGCCGGCAGTTTCATAAACCTGTGCAAGAGCCCGGAGCTGGCCTGCGAGGTCACCTTACAGCCCCTGGATCGCTTCGACCTGGATGCCGCCATCCTATTCTCCGACATCCTCACCGTGCCGGATGCGATGGGCCTTGGCCTTGGTTTCTTCGAAGGCGAAGGCCCGCGCTTCGCCCATCCCGTACGCTCGGCCGCCGACATCGACCGCCTGCCCATTCCGGACCCGGAGGAAGAGTTGAAGTATGTGATGGACGCCGTGCGCACTATCCGCCGCGAGCTGAACGGCCGCGTACCATTGATCGGCTTTTCCGGCAGTCCGTGGACGCTTGCAGCCTATATGGTCGAGGGCGAGGGGAGCCGCGACTTCTCCCGCGCCAAGGCCATGATGTTCGACCGCCCGGACCTGATGGAGCGCCTGCTGGACAAGATCACCCAGTCCGTGGCCAGCTACCTCAATGGCCAGATTGCCGCCGGCGCGCAGGCCGTCATGCTGTTCGACACCTGGGGCGGCATGCTCACCCCGCGCGACTACCTGCGCTTCTCGCTTGCGCCCATGCAGAAGGTCATCGCCCAGCTCACCCGTGAGAGCGAGGGGCGCAGGGTGCCGGTGGTGCTATTTACCATGGGCGGCGGGCAGTGGTTGGAGGCGATGGCCGACAGCGGCGCCGATGCGCTGGGGCTGGATTGGACCACCGACCTCGGTGCGGCGCGCCGCCGGGTTGGCCACTAAGTGGCCCTCCAGGGCAATATGGACC
>JARJMX020000147.1 GCA_029335925.2 Gammaproteobacteria bacterium | reverse complement strand
CCATCAGCTCGCGTACGTCTGCAGGAGGCTCCAGGCTTGCAGTGTCCAGCGGCTGGGGCGGTTGCGGACGGGCGGGGATATCGGTGCGCAAGGCGGCCTTGTAGCCCTCCCCCTGCAGGAAGAACGGCAGTACGATCACCGCCAGGGCCACGATAACCCCCGCCCCAAGCAGCCGCTTCAGCACCACACGATCCACGTTAGGCCTTAAGATCCGAAGAATGGATGTGGTCGAGAATGTCCGCCACGCACAGGAAGGAACCGAAGACGAGCAGCCGATCACCCGTCCCTGCTTCGCTTAGGGCTGCATTATACGCCATAGCCGGCCGTGGCCACGCCCCAGCCACAGGCAGCCCAACCTGCCGAAGCAGATCGGCTAGGGCATCAACCTCACGCCCACGCGGGCCCGACAGACCGGCCACGTACCAGGCATCGACCTGCCCGGCCAGCGCACACGCCATGCCGACGGCATCCTTATCGGCCAGGGCAGAGAACACGGCGAGGGTACGACCTTGGGTCGACTGCTCTGCCATAGCCCGCGCCAGGGCCTCAACCCCGGCGGGGTTGTGAGCCACGTCAAGCCATACCGGTACGCCGTCCTGGCGCACGCACTCAAGGCGTCCCGGATGGCGGACCATGGCAAGCCCGGTGCGCAAGTGCTCGATCGTCCAGGGCAGGTACTCGCGCAAGCCTTCGAGGAGCATCACTACCCCGGCGGCATTGTCGAGCTGATGCCCCCCCGGCAAGGCTGGCAGGGGCAGCGCATAGGCGTCCTGTGGACCGCGCCAGATCCAACCCCTCTCCTCCCGGGTCAAGTCAAAGTCAATACCGCGTCGCCACAGGCGCAGGCCGAGTCCTTGTGCATGATCCAGCACACTTAGGGGCGGCTCGGCCTCGGCAACCACAGCCCACTGCCCGGCGCGGAGGATGCCCGCCTTTTCCCGGCCGATGGCCTCCCGATCGGCCCCCAACCACTCGGTGTGGTCGAGAGCGACATTGGTGATCAGGGCGGCATCGGCATCGACGACATTGACCGCATCCAGCCGCCCCCCCATCCCGACCTCGAGGATGGCGACATCCACCCGCGCCCCAACCAGCACCGCCAGCGCCGCGAGGGTCCCGAACTCGAAGTAAGTCAGCGGCACGGTGCCCCGCACCGCTTCAACCTGCGCCAAGGCGCGTACCAAAAGCTCATCGGCAACCGCCTTACCGTCCAGGCGGACGCGCTCGTTGTAACGCAACAGATGGGGGGAGGTATAGGCGCCCACCCGATGACCAGCGGCACGCAGAATGGCTTCGAGCATGGCCACCGAGGAGCCCTTGCCATTGGTTCCGCCAACAGTGATGACGGGAAAAGGCAGGCGGGAGGAGAGGCCCATGGCCGCAAGCACCCACCCTACGCGCTCAAGACCAAGCTCGATACCCGCTTGGCCTTGAGGATGCTGGGCCTCGATGAAACTCAGCCACTCGGCCAAGGTCTCAGCATGGAACATGGAAGGATGGGCAGGCAATCAGGCCACGGTGGGAGCCGGGCGCTTCTGCAAGATGCTGACGATGCGGGCAATGGTCTCGCGCTGCTCGTTGCGCGGCACGATCATGTCCACCACGCCATGGGCAAGCAGGAACTCGCTGCGCTGGAAGCCCTCCGGCAGCTTCTCGCGCACCGTCTGCTCGATCACCCGCGGGCCGGCAAAGCCGATCAGGGCATTCGGCTCGGCGATCTGCACATCCCCAAGCATGGCGAAGCTTGCAGAAACCCCGCCCATGGTCGGGTCGGTGAGCACCACGATGTAAGGCACCCCGGCCTTGGACAAGCGAGTGAGCACAGCGGAGGTCTTGGCCATCTGCATCAGCGAGAACAGGGCCTCCTGCATGCGTGCGCCCCCCGAGGCGGTAAAGGTGACCAGCGGGATCTTCTCCTCCAGCGCACGGTTGGCGGCACGGACGAACTTCTCGCCCACGACTGCGCCCATCGAGCCGCCCATATAGGCAAACTCAAAACCACTTGCAATGAGTGGCACACCGAGCACACGCCCCTTGATGGCGATAAAGGCCTCCTTCTCGCCGGTGGTGCGCTGCGCTTGGGTGATGCGGTCCTTGTATCTCTTCTGGTCGCGGAACTTGAGCACATCCACCGGCTCGAGGTTAGGGGCGATCTCCTCACGCGGCTCGGGGTCGAGGAAGTAATCCAGGCGCTTACGGATGCCGATGCGCATATGATGTCCGCACTTGGGACACACCTGCTGGTTGCGCTCCAGCTCGGCACGGTAAAGCACGGCGCCGCAGGCATCGCACTTGATCCACAGCCCCTCGGGGATGGCCTTCTTGGCTGCGCCTTCAGTGCGGATGCGGGAGGGGAGAAGTTTCTGGATCCAGCTCATACTCAACCCCCTTGGCGGCGAGCCTGATTCATGGCCGCGCGCATTTCGGCCACCAGTCCACCTAGGGCCTGACGCATGACCTCGGGATCGTTCATGTGGGTCTCGATCAGGTGTACCAAGGCCGAGCCTACCACCACCGCGTCGGCAATACGCGCCACCTGGGCGGCGGATACCGCATCGTGGATGCCAAAGCCTACCCCTAGCGGCAGCTCGATCTGGCTGCGCAGGGTGGCGAGGTGCTGCTCCACATCGGCCACGTCCAAGGTCTTAGCACCGGTCACGCCCTTAAGCGAGACGTAGTAGACAAAACCACTCCCCTTTTGCGCGATCACCTTGACCCGGCGCGCGGGGGTAGTCGGCGAGACGAGGAAGATACGGTCTAGGCCAGCGGCCTGCAGAGCCTCGTTGTAGCCCGCAGTCTCCTCGGGCGGCATATCCACGGTCAGCACTCCGTCCACTCCGGATGCGGCCGCCTCACGGGCAAAAGCCTCATACCCAAAAATCTCGATCGGATTGAGGTAGCCCATGAGGAGGACGGGTGTGGTGGGGTCGGTCTGACGGAAGGCGCGTACCATGGCCAGCACGTCGTGCATAGACACCTGGTGGGCCAGCGCACGCTCGATGGCGCGCTGGATCACCGGCCCGTCGGCCATGGGGTCGGAGAACGGCACACCGAGCTCCAGAAGGTCCGCTCCCTGGGCGACCAGGTGGTGCATCAGGCCCACGGTTTGATCCGGATGCGGATCACCAGCGGTGATGTAAGGAATCAGCGCGGCGCGGTTGACCGCGCGAAGTTCGGCAAAACGGGAAGCGATACGGCTCATGCTCAGAACTCGAAGCCTTCGATGCGGGCGATGGTGTTCATATCCTTGTCGCCGCGACCGGAGAGGTTGACGATGATGATTGCATCCTTATCCATGGTCGGGGCAAGCTTCATCGCGTAGGCAATGGCATGGCTGGACTCCAGCGCCGGGATGATACCCTCGCTGCGGGTCAGCATGCGGAACCCCTCCAGCGCTTCGTCGTCGGTGATCGCCACATAGTTGGCGCGGCCGGTGTCCTTAAGCCAAGCGTGTTCCGGGCCCACGCCCGGGTAGTCGAGCCCGGCGGAAATGGAGTGGGTGCCGATGATCTGGCCGTTCTCATCCTCCATCAGGTAGGTGCGGTTGCCGTGCAGCACGCCCGGGCGGCCGGCGCACACCGGTGCGGCGTGCTGGCCGGTCTCAAGACCGAGGCCACCGGCCTCTCCGCCGTAAAGTTTGACTGACTCATCGCCAAGGAAGGGATAGAACAGACCGATGGCATTCGATCCGCCGCCGACACAGGCGACCAGCGCATCCGGCAGGCGCCCCTCTTTCTCCAGACATTGGCGGCGCGCCTCGCGGCCGATCACGGCCTGGAAATCGCGCACGATCATCGGGTACGGGTGAGGCCCGGCCACCGTACCGATGATATAGAAGGTGTTGTCCACATTCGTCACCCAGTCGCGCATGGCCTCGTTGAGCGCGTCCTTGAGGGTGCGGGTGCCAGAGGTGACCGGCACCACGGTGGCGCCGAGCATCTTCATGCGCGCAACGTTCGGTGCCTGGCGCACCACATCGTCGGCGCCCATATACACCACGCATTCAAGCCCCAGGCGCGCAGCCACGGTCGCGGAGGCCACGCCATGCTGGCCGGCGCCGGTCTCAGCAATGATGCGCGTCTTGCCCAGGCGCTTGGCGAGCAGGGCCTGGCCGATGGTGTTGTTCACCTTATGGGCACCGGTGTGGTTGAGGTCCTCGCGCTTGAGGTAGATCTTCGCCCCGCCAAGCTCCTCGGTCAGGCGTTTCGCAAGATAGAGCGGACTTGGACGACCGACATAATCCGCAAGGTCAGCATCGAGCTCAGCCTGGAAAGCCGGGTCGTTCTTGACCCGCGCATAGGCCTCGGCCAGCTCCTCCAAGGGGGCCATCAGGGTCTCGGGAGCAAAGATGCCGCCGTAGGGGCCGAAATGGCCGTGCTCGTCGGGGTATTGGGTAAAGTCAATCGCTGCGGTCGGCATGGCGAACCTCGTTGATGAATGCGGCCATCCTGGCGGGATCCTTGATTCCTGGGGCGCACTCGACGCCCGAACTGACATCCACCGCCCACGGGCGCACACTGCGCACGGCCTGCCCCACATTCTCCGGGCGGAGGCCACCAGCGAGCACCAGCGGACGCTGGAGGGCCGGGATGGTGGACCAGTCGAAGGTCTGTCCGGTTCCGCCCACCCCGCCCGCATCATGACTGTCGAGCAAGAAGCCGCTGGCCCGCGCATGGCGGGCGGCCTCGTTGACCGGATCGCACCCCCGCCCCATGGGCAAGGCCTTAAGATACGGGCGCCCGAAGGAGGCGCAGAACTCGTGGGTTTCGCTGCCGTGGAACTGCAGCATGACCTCGGGAATCAGCTTCAGCACTGCCTCAACCTCGGCTTCGGTAGGATTCACGAACAGGGCAACTGGTTGCACGAACGGCGGCAGCACGTCACGGATACGCGCGGCGCGCACGACATCAATCGCTCGCGGACTGGGCGGATAGAGCACAAGACCCACGGCATCCGCGCCAAGACGCGCAGCCTCGAGGGCATCCTCGGGACGGGTGATGCCGCAGATCTTGATGCGGGTGCGGTGATGGGATGGAAGCGACATAAGTTTGTATGGTAACAGAGCACAAACGCACTCAGTAGAAAACCGGCAACCGCGGAGCCAGCTCCAGGCCATGCTCCTGAGGATACTGGATATGCACTAGGTACAGGCCATCGGCCGGGGCGGTGAATCCCGCCGCCTCGCGCAGGCAGGCGTTGCGCACTTCCACCACCCATTCGGGCGGCTTCAGCCCCATGCCCACCTGCATCAGGGTTCCGGCGATATTGCGCACCATGTGATGCAGGAAGGCGTTGGCGCGCACGTCGAGATAAAGGTAATCCCCATCGCGGGTCACGCGGATCCACTCGAGGGTACGTACTGGGCTTTTGGCCTGGCAGTCCTTGCCGCGGAAACTCGTGAAGTCGTGCGTGCCCACAAGATGCTGGGCTGCCTTATGCATCAACTCGGCATCCAAGGGTTTGCGTTGCCAGGTCACCCGCCCGTACAACAGGCCCGGACGGTTGGGGCGGTTATAGATGACATAGCGGTACTGTCGAGCCGTGGCCGAGAAACGGGCATGAAATCCCTCCCCCACCGCCTTGACCCAGAGCACGCCAATGTCCTTGGGCAGGTTGGCAAGGATGCCCAGTTGCCAAGCATGGGGCTCACGCCTCGCCGTGGTCTCGAAATGGGCCACCTGCACGGTCGCATGCACCCCGCGGTCAGTCCGTCCGGCGCAGACCAACTCGATGGGATGGGCCGCAACACTGGCAATGGCGGCCTCCAGACGGGCCTGGATGCTGTCTACCCCCACCTGCCGCTGCCAGCCGTGGTAGCGCGTACCCTGATATTCAACGCCGAGGGCGATTCTCATGACTCAAAAACACAAAAGCCAGCCCGAAGGCTGGCAGGGAAGGGGATCACAGAGATCATCAGGGCGAAGTTCGCTCAAGCATCTTGCGGGCACGCGCCGAAAGCTCATCCTCCCCACTGGAGAGGACTTCCTCGAGCATGCTTCGCGCCTCATCGAGATCCCCCAGATCAATGAGGGCCTCCGCCATGTCCAGCTTGATCGAGCGCTCATCGAAGGCTTCCGCCGGAGTCGCGGAGGGTGCCGAGGCCAGCTCCCTCGCCGGGACAACTGGAGCTTGTCCAGGGGTTGTGACAGGCTCCACCACAGCCGGTGCCGCGGCTGCGATTGACGGAGTAGGTTGAGACTCCTCGCTTACGGACAGGTTGAGAAGATCCAGCGGCTGAGCCTCGAGATCGACTGTATCCAACCCCAACAGCATCAGGTCATCCTCGCTGATGCCCTGCTCAGCCGTCATCTTGGCCATGGCGGGTGCTTCTGCAGCCGATACGCGTGGAGCCTCAGACTCGGGACTGGCCACCTCCGGCAGGACGAGCGCCTCTTCGATCTCAGACACCGAAGAGGACACTTTCTCTCCAGCAGGTTCGAGTGAGAGGGACTGCAGATCGAAAACCGGGAGCGGCTCGGGTTCAACGCCCCGAGGTTCCCCCGCTTCTTTATTCTCGCCCAGCTCGAGCGCGGGCCATTCGAGCGACAGGGTTTCGATGCTCGCCTCCTCCTGGGTGGAGTGTTCCGGCGCAGCGACCATCGCGGAGAGAGGTTCGACGGCTTCGGGCGCTGACGGCAACTCAAGGACCCTTTCTCCCGCCTGGATGGCGGTTGCCTGCTCCAGCTCGCTAGCCGCCTCCGGCAGGACGAAGGAGGGATGGGGCTCTGGGATGGTCTCAACCTCAGACGCGCGGGCGGCCTCGCCCGAGGGTTCAGACTGGACGACAGCGACCCCACCGAACAGAGGGGCATCGGCATAGGCCGCCGTACCGATGGCCTGGATGGCAGCCCAGTGCGGATCATCCTTGGCAGGATGCGTGGCGCGGTAGGCCTCGGCGGCACGCAGGAACTCATCCCGTGCTCCCATCTCGTGGAACAGGCGGACACGTCGGGCCTGCAGGACATCGGCCTCGGGCATGCGCGTGATGGCCTCGTCAAGCACTTCACGCGCCCGCTCATGCAGCCCATAGGTCTGCATGACATCGACCTCCTCGAGTACCGACTGCACCGGATCGATCACCGCCCCGGAAGCCTCCTCTTCCGCTAGGGTCGCCGCCACCACTCCGCCCACAGCGGCCCCTGCAACGGCCGCCATGGGGGCGGCCTTAGCGACCGGAGCCGACGCCTCAGGCCGAACCACCGGTGCGGCCTGAACCATCGCCTCTTCCCGACGACGACGCAGACGGCCGATCAGCAAGGCGAGAAGCAAGACCCCTACCCCCCCTACACCAACAAGGACGACCAGCTGAGTCAGAGTAGTCAGCAAGTCATCCTTCTCCTCGGGCTGCGAGGGCGCTGCCAGCGACGGCTGGGATTTCTTCACCTCGACCGGAGCCGTCTTTTCCGAACCAGGCGCGGCCGCTTGCAAAAGCTCCTCCAGCTGCTTGATCTGCTCGTCCTTAAGATGCAGCAGCTCCTCCATCTTCTGCATCTGCCCCTCGACCGCCTCGAAGCGCGCAAGAAGCTGCTCCTTTTCGACCCTCGCGGCCTCGAGCTGCTCCTGCAGGCCGGATTCGCCACCAGCCCCGTTCATCGGCTCTGAGGCCGTCACAGGCGGGCTGACAACCTCACCCACCACGGGAGCGGGGACGGTCGGCACCGGCGAATCAGGCGCCACGATCGCTACCCTGGGTTCGGCAAGGCTCTCGACCGCCTTGGCGGTGGGTGCCACGGCCTCGGCAGAGGCCTTTGGGGCCACAGGGGCCTCTTGCTTCCGCGCCCGTGCCCGTAGGATCTCCTCGGTATCGGGAATGCGCAGGATCGCGCCGGAGAGGAGCGTCTCGCTCCGGCCAGAGCTGGCGAAGGCTTTGGGGTTGGCTTCCCGCAAGGCAGCCATCATCTGCTCGGTGCTCACCCCCTTTGGACGCAGGTTGTAGGCCACGCGCCACAGGGTTTCACCCTCGCGTACCCGGTAATAACCGTTCTCCACGCTGCCTTGCAGGCTCATGTCGGCGACCTTTGGGGCGGTCGGCACATCCGCCCCGCTCACGTTCGGCAGCGGGGCGCGGTAGCTGACGGGGTCGAGCAGGATGTCATAGCTGCGCTGAATGATTCCGTCGGGACCCTCCAGTTCGAGCACCAGCCCCAGCACCGGATCATGGATCGGGGCCTTGGATGTCAGCACCACATGCGGTCGTTGGCCGCCTTGCACTTGGAGTTGGATTCGTCCGGACACGGCACTCAGGGACAAACCCTGGCGCTCGAAGGCCTGTGCGTTGGCGAGACGGACACGGATATTCTCCAGATCCTGGGCCGAAACATCGACAAGAGGAATTTCGGCAAGCAAGGGCTGGTTGAGATAGGAACGCACCACCACCTCCCCCAGTCCCATGGCCTGGGCGTTCGATGTTCCGAAAATCGAGGCGCATGCAAGCGCAAGGGCCAATTTCCGCATGTCGTATCTCCAAGGGGACGGTGCTCCACACCGCCCAGGATGTTGGATGGAACGCTCAGGGCCGACAGACAGCGGCTTCATGCTGCCATCTTAACCACGAGAGCACCTCATAAGGGCGCCATGCATGGCGTTTCCCGAGGTTCCCACAAAATAATCGCGGTTGGGTGGATTGCACAACCTTTTTCCGCCGCTTGAATGCCGACCCGTCACCTCGTCGGCGCAGGGAGGCTTACAGGTAATCCCGGATCAGAAGCTCGGCGATCTGCACGCTATTGAGCGCCGCGCCCTTGCGCACATTGTCCGACACCACCCACAGGTTAAGGCCGCGCGGGTGGGAGAGATCCTCACGGATGCGGCCAACGTAGGTGGCATCATGATTGGCGCCCTCGGTCACCGCAGTCGGGTAGCCACCCGGCACATGCTCGTCCAGCACCTCGACGCCCGGGGCCTTGCGCAACAGCTCGCGCGCCTGCTCAGCGGTGATCTTCTCGCGCGTCTCGATGTGCACCGCCTCGGAGTGGCCGTAGAACACCGGCACCCGCACGCAGGTGGGGTTCACCAGGATGGAGTCATCCTCCATGATCTTCTTGGTCTCCCACACCATCTTCATCTCTTCCTTGGTGTAGCCGTTATCCATGAAGACGTCGATCTGCGGGAGGACGTTGAAGGCGATCTGCTTGGGATAGACCTCGGCCTTGATGGGTTTGCCGTTGAGCAGGTTGGCGGTCTGGCTGGCCAGCTCCTCGATCGCCTCCTTGCCGGTACCGGACACGGCCTGGTAGGTGGCGACGTTGATGCGCTCGATGCCCACCGCATCATGGATGGGCTTGAGCGCGACCAGCATCTGGATGGTGGAGCAGTTGGGGTTGGCGATGATGCCGCGGTTTTTGTACATCGCCACCGCATGCGGGTTAACCTCCGGCACGACCAGCGGGATGTCGTCGTCATAGCGGAACTGGGAGGTATTGTCGATCACCACGCAGCCTGCCGCCGCAGCCTTCGGCGCATACACCGCGGACACCGAGGCCCCCGGGGAAAACAAGCCAATCTGCACCTTGGAGAAATCGAAATCGGCCAGGTTTTCGACCGTCAGGTAGTGATCGCCGAACGGCACACGCTTGCCCACCGAACGCTCAGAGGCTAAGGCATACACCTTGCCCACCGGGAACTTGCGCTGCGCCAGGATCGACAGCATGGTCTCGCCCACCGCACCGGTAGCGCCCACCACGGCCACATCAAATACACGACTCATAGCACTAAACCTTTTCTTCAAAACTCATCAATCGGCACGCAGCGCGGCCACGATGGCATCGCCCATGGCGGAGGTGGAAACCTCGGTCATCCCCGGCTCCATGATGTCGCGGGTCCTAAGCCTCTGGTCGAGCACGGCAAAGACCGCACGCTCGATGCGCTCGGCGAGGTCCGCACGCCCAAGGCTATAACGCAACATCATGGCCGCGGAGAGGATGGTGGCCAGCGGATTGGCGATGCCTTTGCCGGCGATATCCGGGGCGGAACCGTGGCTGGGTTCGTACAACCCCTGGTTGGAGCCGTTGAGCGAGGCGGACGGCAGCATGCCGATCGAACCGGTGAGCATGGAAGCCTCATCCGAGAGGATGTCGCCGAACATATTCTCGGTCACCATCACGTCGAACTGCTTAGGCGCGCGCACCAGCTGCATGGCCGCATTATCGACGTACATGTGGGTCAGCTCCACCTCGGGGTAGTCCTTCGCCACGCGCTCCATGACCTCGCGCCACAGCTCGGAGGTCTCCAGCACGTTGGCCTTGTCCACCGAGCAGACCTTCTTGTTGCGCTTCATGGCGGCTTCGAAAGCCACCCGGCCGATGCGCTCGATCTCGGACTCTGCGTAGCGCATGGTATTGAACCCCTCGCGCTCACCTTTGGCATTGACCTCGATGCCGCGCGGCTGACCGAAGTAGATACTGCCGGTCAGCTCACGCACGATCAGGATGTCGAGCCCGGCCACCACCTCCGGCTTGAGGGTCGAGGCAGAAGCCAACTGCGGATAGAGGATGGCCGGACGCAAATTGGCGAACAGCCCCAGAGCGGAGCGGATGCCGAGCAAGCCACGCTCCGGGCGCAGCTCGCGCGGCAGACCGTCATATTGCGGTCCGCCCACAGCGCCAAGCAGGATGGCATCTGCCTCGAGGGCCATCTCACGGGTGCTCTCCGGGAAGGGATGACCCGCTGCGTCATACGCCGCGCCGCCGATCAGGCCCTCATCCATCTCGATGTCCAAGTCGAACTCACCGACCAGCACATCCAGCACCTTCACCGCCTCGTCGACGATCTCCGGGCCAATGCCATCCCCCGGAAGAACCAGAACTCGCTTCGTCATTTCAGTGCCTTATGCAATTTTATTGAACTTATGAATCAGAAGAGCCAAGGGGCCTCGACCTTGCGGCGCGCCTCGTAGGCGCGGATCTCATCGGCATGCCGCAAAGTCAGACCAATATCATCCAGGCCATGCAGCAGACAGTAGCGACGGAAATCATCGACATCAAAGGTTAGGACCTCATCCCCAAGGCCGCGGATGGTCTTGCTCTCAAGATCAATGGTCAGCTCAAGCCCTGGCCTCGCCGTCACGGCTTGGAACAGGCGGTCGACAGTTTCCGAAGGAAGAACAATGGGAAGCAAACCGTTCTTGAAGCTGTTGTTGAAGAAAATGTCGGCAAAGCTCGGGGCAATCACCGCGCGGAAACCGAACTGGTCGAGAGCCCAAACCGCATGCTCGCGCGAGGAACCGCAGCCGAAGTTCTCCCGCGCCAAGAGGATGGTGGCGCGGTCGAAGGGCGGCTGGTTGAGCACGAAGTCGGGGTTCTTCTTGCGCTTGGAGTGGTCCATCCCCGGCTCGCCCGGCTCCAGGTAGCGCCAGTCGTCGAAGGCATGGGGACCAAAGCCGGTACGGTGGATGGACTTCAGGTACTGCTTGGGGATGATCGCGTCGGTGTCGACGTTCGGGCGATCGAGTGGTGCGACGATGCCGGTGTGTTGGGTAAAGGCTTGCATGGCTTAGCTTCCTCAGAAATGCCGCACGTCGACGAAATGGCCCGCAATCGCAGCCGCGGCGGCCATCGCCGGGCTGACCAAGTGGGTGCGTCCGCCCTGGCCCTGACGCCCCTCAAAGTTGCGGTTGGAGGTGGAGGCACAGCGCTCGCCCGGTTCCAGACGGTCGGCGTTCATGGCCAGACACATGGAGCAGCCGGGTTCACGCCATTCAAAACCGGCCTCCATAAAGATCTTGTCGAGCCCCTCTTCTTCGGCCTGCTTTTTGACCAACCCGGAGCCCGGTACAACCATAGCGAGCTTGACCGAAGCGGCCTTCTTGCGCCCTTTGATTACCGCGGCGGCGGCACGGATATCCTCGATACGCGAGTTGGTGCAGGAGCCGATGAATACCTTGTCGATGGCGATGGACTCGATCGGCTGGTTGGCCGAGAGCCCCATGTAGGCCAACGCCTTACGCATGCCATTGGCCTTGACCGGGTCACTCTCCTGATCTGGATTCGGCACCACGGCCGTGACCGGCACGACCATTTCTGGCGAGGTTCCCCAGGTCACTTGCGGCACAATGTCGGCGGCATTCAATTCAACCACACGATCGAAAGGAGCCCCCGGATCGGATCGCAATTCGCGCCAGGCGGCGGCGGCGCGCTCGAACATCTCGCCTTTGGGCGCAAACGGGCGACCACGTACGTACTCGATGGTCTTCTCATCCACCGCGACCAAGCCAGCCCTGGCCCCAGCCTCGATGGCCATATTGCAGAGAGTCATACGCCCTTCCATGGAAAGCGCCTCAATCGCCTCGCCGGCAAACTCGATGGTGTAGCCTGTGCCGCCTGCGGTGCCGATCTTACCGATGATGGCGAGGATGATGTCCTTGGCGCTCACCCCGGGGCCGACATGACCGTTGACTCGCACCAGCATGTTCTTGGCCTTCTTTTGGATCAAGGTCTGGGTGGCCATCACATGCTCGACCTCGGAGGTGCCGATGCCAAAGGCCAGTGCACCAAACGCCCCGTGGGTGGAAGTGTGCGAATCACCACAGACAATAGTCATGCCCGGCAGAGTAAAACCCTGCTCCGGGCCGACCACGTGGACGATGCCCTGGCGCACGTCGTTCATCTTGAACTCGACGATCTTGAACTCGGCACAGTTGGCATCGAGTGTGGCGACCTGCTCACGCGAGACGGGGTCGGCGATCCCCTCCACACCCGCATCGCGGCGGCCGAGGGTCGGCACATTGTGATCCGGCACGGCGAGCATCGCCTCGCGCCGCCAGGGCTGGCGGCCCGCCAGGCGCAGTCCCTCAAAGGCCTGCGGCGAGGTCACCTCATGCACCAACTGGCGATCAATGTAGAGCAGCGCGGTGCCGTCGTCTTCCTGCCGCACCACGTGCATCTCCCAGAGTTTGTCGTAAAGCGTTCTGGCAGCCATCAAGGCCCCCTCCTCAAAGATGTGTTGCGAGCATTGTAGGAATGAGCTATCCATAACTCCAATGGATTCTTTTCATGGATTCCATTCCCAATGGATATATCAAACTACGCCGCCTTTCTGGCGGTGGCAGAACAGGCCTCCTTCTCGCTGGCCGCAGAGCAGCTGCACCTTACTCAACCAGCCATCAGCAAGCGCATCGCCCAACTCGAGGCTGAGCTTGGCGTCACCCTGTTCGACCGGCTCGGCCGCCGGGTGGCCCTGACCGAGGCCGGGCGGGCCCTACGGCCGGTGGCCGAACGTATCCTCAGCGATGTACGCGAGATGCACCAGGTCATCGCCAACCTCTCCCGCGAGGTCAGCGGCCCGCTATCGGTCGTCACCTCCCACCACATCGGTCTGCGCCGCCTGCCACCAATCCTGCGCGACTTCACCCGCAGCTATCGCAGGGTGCGGCTGGATATCGCTTTCATGGATTCGGAGCAGGCCTGCCAAGCGGTGGAACGCGGCATGTTCGAGTTGGGCGTGGTCACCCTGCCGCTGCGCCCCTCGCCCCTGCTCGAGTGCATTCCACTGTGGGAGGACCGACTGGTGATCGCCGTCGCCCGGGAGCACCCACTGGCTGCCCAGGCTTGCGTGTCGCTCGAGCAGCTGGGCGCGCACCCAGCCATCCTACCGGCCGTCGGCACCTACACCCGCACCATTATCGAGGCCCCCATCCTGCAACGGCATGGGGCCCTGGATGTCATCCTCGAGACCAACTACCTCGAGACCATCCGCACCATGGTCGCCATCGGCCTCGGCTGGAGCGCCCTGCCCCAGATCATGCTCGGCGATGACGTGGTGGAGGTGGCGGTCGAGGGTCTGGACATCCACCGCACCCTGGGGCTGGTACGGCATGCCGGACGCATAGTATCGAATGCCTCGCGTGCGCTCACTGAGCTGTTGCTCGACTCCACGCCACGGGGTAAACAGACCTCATGAGCGTCGCTTCATTGCACCTCACCATGAGACCATACCCTCAGCACACCCGGACGTTGCCGAACTGCCAGGGATCCTCGTAATCCACGTCTTCCAGGAACAGACCGTTGCCTCTAGGCATAACTGGAGCGCTGCTCGGGCGGAGGCTCTGGGGCATCATGGCTCCCTCCCAGGGTTCGATGCAGGCATCAAGATAACCCACGCCGTGGCTGGCACGAGTCCAGTACAGCGAGACTCGAGACGCCGTAAGAGAGGTTGAGCAGAAAGTCGCTCGGCCTCAGGTGGCGGGCAAGCAGGGACTCAAGGTTGGCAGGGGTGGGGGCCTCAGCGTGGAAGGCGATACCATGGGCCGCAACCACTGCCCTCCCCGGCTGAGGATGGTGATCCGGGATGGATCGACTTCGACGCCTGGCCACTGCTGCCGCAACCGAGCATCACGAGGCGGCCATCCAGCCGGGCGAGTTGGGCGTGCTCCATGCCTTCCCCGTCCCCTGCGAAACCTCAGCCCAAAAGCATTCCCCGCGCCTGAGCATAGACCTCGCGACTGCAGGCGGCCAGCACACTGCGGGTCTTGAGGGTCAGCGGCTGGCCGTCGAGGTCGGTGAACACCCCGCCCGCCTCGCGCACGATCACCGACAAGGCGGCGATATCGAGGATGTTGACGTCCGACTCGATCACAAGGTCGATACGGCCTGAGGCCAACAGGTGGTAGTGCAGGAAGTCGCCATAACCGCGGGTGCGGTTCACCACCTGGCAGATGCGGCCAAAGCCAGCCCAACTCGGCGAGCCGGCCAGGGTCTTGATGTTGCCGGCCGAGAGCGCGGCCTGATCCAGCACCTCAATGCCGCTGACCCGGATCGGCTGGCCGTTGAGGAAAGCTCCGCCGCCGATCTCCGCCCAGGCCATCTGCCCGCCGTCGAACACCGGCGCGTTGGAGACACCCAAGATCAGCTCATCACCCTTCATCAGTGCGATCTGGGTGGAGAACATCGGGTACTGGCGTACGAAGGCCTTGGTACCGTCGATCGGGTCGACCAGCCAGGTGTACTCGGCCGAGGGGTTGGTCTTGCCGGTCTCCTCGCCGTAGAAGCCGTGTTCCGGGAAGGCGGACTGGATCACCGCCTTGATCGCCTGTTCGGTCTCCACGTCGGCCACGGTCACGGGAGTGAGATCCTCCTTGATCTGCACCTGGATGTTTTTGTCGTAATAGTGACGAATCACCGCTTCACCGGCCTTGGCGGCCTCGATCGCAGTCTTCAGGAAGGCGCTCTGTTGCATGTCTGCCCTGCTATATTCAATTTGAAGAAAAGAGTCTTTACCCGCACGTGAGGAGTACATCATGTATCTCAAAGACCACGCCAGCGGCGATGCCGTCGAAATCCTCGATCTGACCGCCCTGATCAACCCCAGCCATGCTACGGTGCGGGGCCGCTTCCACTCCGGCGAGGAGTTGCAGGACGCCCAGGAGTTCAAGAAGAGCAACCTCAGCTTCCCGTCCGGCGAGGCGCTGCCGCGCTGCTGGCTGGACCCGCACTGGCGCGGGGTGTGAGCCTTCTCTCCGTCGCGGCGATACGCCGCTCCCACGGCAGGGTGGCTCGTAGGAGGCCTGCCCTCGGGCCAATGAACCATCCGCATTCATCGCGGCGGGGGCGCCGCTTCTACACCGGCTCAATGCGTCTGTGAGAGCCGCGTGCCGCGGCGATTCCATCAAGACTGATCCGACCTTCCTGCGCTCAGCCTCCGAGCCCGAACAGGCGGCGGGCGTTAGCATAGGTTCGCGCCGCCGTCTCCTCCAGCGTCCAGCCGCGCAGCCCTGCCAGGGTTTCCGCCACATGGCGCACGTACTGCGGCACGTTCGGCTTGCCGCGGTGCGGCACCGGCGCAAGATAAGGGGCGTCGGTCTCGATCAGGAGCCGATCCTCCGGCACCTGCTTCGCCACCTCGCGCAAGGACTCTGCGCTCTTGTAGGTGAGCACGCCGGAGAACGAGATGTAGAACCCGATGTCCAGGGCGCGCTTGGCAGTCGCCCAGTCCTCGACGAAACAGTGCATCACCCCGCCCACATCGCGGGCACCGCTCTCCTCCAGCACGCGCAGGGTGTCCTCGCGCGCCTCGCGGGTGTGGATGATGAGCGGCTTGCCAAGCGTGCGGGCAACCTCGATGTGAGTGCGGAAGCGTTCATGCTGCCAAGGGGCGCCGGGTTCGGTGCGATAGTAATCCAGTCCGGTCTCGCCAATGGCCACCACGCGCGGATCCTGACCAAGTTCCACCAGCCGCTCAAGCGTCGGCGAACATTCAGGATCCTCGTTCGGATGGACGCCCACACTGACGACGACCTCGGGGTAAGGCTCGACCAGTTCCCGCATCGCGGGATAGCGCTCAAGGTCAATGCCCACACAGACCATCAGGCCGAGCCCATGGGCGCGGGCGTCCGTCATGAAGCGGTCGAACTCCCCCCTCCAAGGCGCGAGGTCGATGCGGTCGAGGTGGCAATGGGAATCGGCAAGCAGCATGGGCGAAAACGAGACGAAACGGAGGTCAGAGGGTGTAGGTCGGCTGGTCGCTCTTGAGCAGACCGGCGAGGTAATTCTCGATCTTGGCGCGCGTCTGACCTTGGTCGGCCTCGAGGAATTGCACGCCGACGCCGGCTGGGCGGTTGCCCTGCGCACCCGGCGGGGTGACCCAGACGACCTTGGCCGCCACGCGGATGCGCTCGGGCTCATTCATCAGGGTCAGCACCAGGAAGATCTCCTGCCCCATACGCAAATGGTTCTGGCCCGGCAGGAACAGCCCACCATTCTTGAGGAACGGCATGAACGAGGCGTATAGGGTCGCCTTGTCAGGGATGTTGTGGTGGACGATACCGGATGTAAAGTTCACAAACGACCTCCAAGTTGGGCAAAGCGCAGCAAAAGGTCCTCCAGCAGGAGGTCTCGGTTGAGTGGGTGGTTCACCAGCCCGGAAAGTTCGAGCAGATGATCATACAGGCCAAACAGCCCCCGCGCATCGACACGCCGGGCAATAGGCGGCAGGAGATCGGCGAGGTCGCGGTTGAGCACTTCTCCCGCTCCGCCCTGCAGACGGAGCAGGTCGGCCACCAGAAGAAGAGACCAGTGCACGAGTTCCGGCAGCGCGGCCTTGTCGGTCGCTGCCGCCAGGGCGAGCGGATTGCCCCCTGCGCGCAACAGATGGAGCAGGGATTCAAGCCAGCGGGTGCGGCTCGCCAGCCGCTCGGGGGCGGCCAACTGGAGCGCGGCCAGCGGACGCCCCTCGACCAGGTCGAGCAACAGGCCGGGATCCTCGCCCGCCACCTGAGGTTGGCGTGCCAGCCAGCTCGCAGCCACCGCCCGATCCGGCACGCCGACGCTCCAGCGCTGGCAACGGCTGCGCACCGTGACCGGCAGGCGGGACGGCTGCGCGGTGACCAGGATCATGAGCGTGCCGGTCGGCGGCTCTTCCAGGGTCTTGAGCAGACTGTTGGAGGCCGCAAGATTCATTGCCTCGGCGGGCTCCAGGATGCCGACCTTGCCATGGCTAAACTGACTGGTGAGCTGAAGGGCGGCGCAGAAATCACGTACCGCATCCACCTTGATCGGCTTACCCGGCTCCTCCGGCTCAAGCAGGGTGAAGTCCGGGTGGGCCCCGGCGAGGAAGGGCCGGCAGGAGGCGCATTGATCGCAGGGCTGCCCGCCAGGTCCCGGCGCATGGCACAGCACCGCCTGCGCCAGACGCCGGGCC
>JARJMX020000118.1 GCA_029335925.2 Gammaproteobacteria bacterium | reverse complement strand
GTGGAGGGTAACCTGCTCGCCGCCGCGCAGGAGATCGACAAGCTCGCCCTGCTCTTCCCCCAGGGGGGGGGACTGTGCGTGGACGACCTCCTTGGCACGGTGACCGACTCCAGCCGCCACACCATCTGTGCGCTGCGCGATGCCGTGCTGCGTGCGGACGCGAGGCGTGCCCTGCGGGTACTGCACGGCCTGCAAGGTGAAGGCGAGGAGCCGACGCGGCTTGGCTGGGCGGTAACCCGTGAGATTCGCCTGATCGCCGACCTCGCCACCCGCCTCGAACACGGTGAAACGCTCGCGCACGCCCAGAAGGCCCTCAAAATCCGCGACCCGCAGATCCGACAGTACGCGGCGCGCGCAAGGCTCGGCGCGCGCTACTGGCAGGACCTCTTGGGCGAAGCCGCCTTGCTCGATAGGATCAACAAGGGTGTCGCCCCCGGTCGCCCCTGGCCCATGCTCACCGAACTCACCCTGCGCGCCTGCCGGGACCGATAGCTCCGTCCTATAGGATAGAAAGTCCGCCTGGGTCGCTTATCCAGCGTCTGATCGCCGCAGGGTCGCGGCCCCTACGGACAGGTCACGACCTGTTCCCAAGCCAAGATTCGCGGCTGGGGTGTGATTCTTGACCATTTCTGCGACAATCCCTTCATCCATACCCTAATACTTACATGCTCATGGAACAGTTGATCCAGACCTTGGGCCAACAGGCCCGCCAGGCCGCGCGCCAACTGGCGCGTGCCGAGACCGCCGCCAAGAACCGGGCGCTTGAGGCCATCGCCCAGGCCCTGCTCGATAAGGCAGATGAGATCATCGCCGCCAACGCGCAGGATCTTGAGGCCGCCAAAGCCGTCGGCCTCGATGCCGCCATGCTCGACCGCCTGTCCATCGACAGCGCGCGCATCAAGGCTATGGCCGAGGGTGTGCGTCAAATCGTCGCCCTGCCCGACCCGGTCGGCGCCATCGACGATATGAACTACCGCCCGTCCGGCATCCAGGTCGGTAAGATGCGCGTACCCATCGGAGTGATCGGCATCATCTATGAGTCGCGCCCGAATGTGACCGTGGATGCCGCCACGCTGTGCCTGAAGTCCGGCAATGCCGCCATCCTGCGCGGCGGCTCGGAGGCGGCACACTCCAACCGCGCCCTTGCCGACTGCATCCAGAGCGGCCTGCGCAAGGCCGGGTTGCCGGAGACCGCGGTGCAGGTCATCCCCACCACCGACCGCGAGGCCGTGGGAGCCATGCTACGCGCGCGCGGTTTGATCGACGTGATCATCCCGCGCGGCGGCAAGAGCCTGATCGAACGCGTGGCGAGCGAGAGCTTGATCCCGGTCATCAAGCATCTGGATGGCAACTGCCATGTTTACATCGACGATGCCGCCGACATTCAAAAGGCGCTGAAGGTGGCCATCAACGCTAAGACCCATCGCTATGGCGTGTGCAATGCGATGGAAACCGTGCTGGTGGCCGAGGGTATCGCCGCGGAGGTTCTGCCTGCACTGGCCGACGCCTACCTTGCCAAGGGCGTCGAGCTGCGCGGCTGCAATCGCACACGCGCCATCCTCGACGGCGTAGCCGTGAAGGCTGCGACCGAGGACGACTGGTACACTGAGTACCTCGCCCCGATCCTGGCGATCAAGGTGGTGGACGACCTCGACATGGCGATCAGCCACATCGAGCAGTACGGCTCGCACCACACCGACGCCATCATCACCGAGGACTACACCCGCGCCCGGCGCTTTTTGCGCGAGGTGGATTCGGCAAGCGTTATGGTCAATGCCTCCACCCGCTTCGCCGACGGCTTCGAGTACGGTCTTGGCGCCGAGATCGGCATCTCCACTGACCGGCTGCATGCCCGCGGCCCGGTCGGACTGGAGGGGCTGACCACACAGAAGTGGATCGTGCTCGGCGATGGGCACATCCGGAGCTGAGGACAGGGTTTGATCGGCATCCTCGGCGGCACCTTCGACCCGGTCCATTACGGCCACCTGCGCCTGGCGGAGGAGATGCGCGAGGCGCTGGGACTGACGCAGGTGCGCTTCATCCCAGCCTTCCAGCCACCGCACCGCGAGCCCCCTGTGGCCTCGGCGCACCAACGGCTGGCCATGCTGTACCTTGCGCTCCAGGACAACAAAGCCTTCACCGTCGACACGCGCGAATACGAGCGGGGCGGGCCGTCGTGGATGGTTGACACCTGCGCCTCGCTACGTGCGTCCTACAGCGACCGCCCGCTGGTGCTGATTATGGGCATGGACGCCTTCAACGGCTTCACCCGCTGGCGGGACTGGCAAGGTATCCTGGCACGGGTGCACCTTGCGGTGGCCACGCGCCCCGGTGCGACGCTCACGGCTGAAGCCGCCCAGCTGCTTGCTGAGTATGCGAGCAGCGCGGCCGAACTTAAACAGGCCCCGGCTGGTCGCATTGTCGAGGTGCCGATCGCCGCGCTGGATATCTCGGCAACCCGCCTCCGCGAGCTGGCCGCGCAGAACCACAGTACCCGCTACCTTTTACCGGAAGCGGTGCGCGAGTACCTTCTTAGGAACCGGCTCTACCGAACAAACCTTTGAACATCCAGAGAACTGCATGGCACTTGAACAACTTCGCGACACCGTGCTGCATGCGTTGGAAGACCTCAAGGGTATCGACGTGCGCGTGCTTGATGTACGCGGCCGCTGCTCTTTTACCGACCTGATGATTTTGGCCTCCGGCACCTCCGATCGGCACATCAAATCGCTCGCCGCAAACGTCGAGGAGAAGGTACGTGAGGCAGGTGTGCGCCCGCTGGGCGTCGAGGGCGCCGACCAGGCCCAGGCGAGCTGGGTGCTGCTCGACCTCGGCGACATCGTCGTGCACGTGATGCTGCCTGAAACGCGCGAGTTCTATCAGCTCGAAAAGCTGTGGGGCGCCGAGGCCAAGGCGTGATGGGTGCGTAGGGATGCGGCCCCTCCAGGAGGCTCACGAGCATGCGCATCCATCTGATTGCCATCGGCGAAAAGATGCCCGCCTGGGTGCAGGCGGGCTTCGATGAGTACGCCCGCCGCCTACCGCGCGAGTGCCCCTTGGTGTTGCGCGAGCTGCCACGGGCC
>JARJMX020000093.1 GCA_029335925.2 Gammaproteobacteria bacterium | reverse complement strand
GGCTGGTACATGAGGGCCGCCGTCCCCTGCTGCTGATCCATCCCGCTCTGCGTGCTGATTTCTTGGGCGTTGATGAAAGCGCGCCCGATGCTGTGGTGGTGGGTGATGCTGGGGAGGGCTTCACCTATGCCGCCCTGAACGCGGCCTTCAGACTTTTGATGAAGGGGGCCCCGCTAGTTTCGCTCTCCGGCAGCCGGTACTTCCGCGAGGGGGGCGAGTTGTTCCTCGACGCAGGCCCGTTTGTACGTCTTTTGGAAGAGGCTGCAGGTTGCCGCGCTTTATCCCTGGGCAAGCCCGGCGCGGCTTTCTTCCGCTACGCCGTAGCAAGGCTGGGCGTGGCGGCCGAGGCGGTGGTGATGATCGGGGATGACGTGCAGAGTGATGTGCTCGGTGCGCGGGCTGAAGGCCTTCAGGCCATGCTCGTGCGCACGGGGAAGTACCGGCCCGGCGATGAGCATGCCTGCCCTCCGGGGGTGGAGGCGGTGGCCGATGTGCTTGAGGCGGTGGTCCACCAGGTCACGGCTTTGCAGCAAGGCTAAACAGTTACCTGAAGGGCCTGGTTTCCGGTTCATTTCAGGGTCGGCAGGATCTCGCGCACGGCGCGCGGGCGGCCGATCATCCAGCCCTGGACGTAATCCACCCCGATCTCGCGCAGGGTGGCGAGGATCTCCGGGCGTTCGACATACTCGGCGACGGTCGGGATGCCCATCACCTTGCCGACCCGGGTGATCGCCTCGACCATCACCCGATCGGTCGCATCTTGATCCACATGACGGATGAAACTGCCGTCGATCTTGAGCATGTCCACTGGCAGGTTTTTGAGGTAGGCGAAGGAGGACATTCCCGTGCCAAAATCGTCCAAAGCGAAACGGAAACCAAGGCCGTGGAATGTTTTCATGAAGTGTTGCGCCCGAATAAAGTTGTTGATCGCTGCAGTTTCGGTGATTTCAAAGCATATGCGCTCTGGGTTGAGCTGACTGTCATGTACCTTTTGCTGTAGGAAATCCTCGAAACGTTGATCGGATATAGACTGGCCGGAGAGGTTAATGGCTACCGAAATATGCTCGGGAGCATGATGCAGAGAGGCAAACACTTCCTCCACCACCCAGCGATCGATGCGTGACATGAGATCATAGCGCTCTGCTGCAAGAATAAAGCTTTCGGGAGTGATCAGTGCAGAGCCTGGATCGTTGAGACGTAGAAGGATCTCGTAATGTTCCTTGTCTGTGGTGAGACTGACGGGACGGATGGGTTGGGCCATCAGACAGAACCGTCCGTTAGAGAGGGCATGCTCAAGCGTGGTGATCCACGCGAGGGTGGCCTTGCGGCGGGAAAGGTCGGCATCCCCTGGGCGATAGACCAGCACCTGGTTGCGCCCTTTCTCCTTGGCGGCATAACAGGCGGTGTCGGCGTCACTGAGGGCCTCTTGAGGGCTCACCGTGTCTGAATCGATGCTGACAATGCCTGCGCTGACACTGACCGGATGCGGTCTGCCGTTCCAGTAGAAGCGGATTTTAGCGATGGCCTCCGTGAGGTTGCGGGCAAGGGTTTCGGCGCGTTCCAGAGGGCAGTCTGCGAGCAGCAGGGCGAAATCATCCCCTCCTAGGCGGGCTGCGATGTCAGAGGCGCGGGTCTGGGTGTTGATAAGCAGGGCGACTTGACGTAGCAACTCATCCCCGGCGGCATGCCCTTCCGAGTCGTTGAGCACCTTGAAGTGGTCGAGATCGAACACGATCAAGGCATGCTGGCGAGCTTCTGTGTGGGCGCTACGGAAGAGTTGTTCTAAGCGATGCGCAAAAGCCCGCCGATTGGCCAGGTCGGTCAGCATATCGTGGGTCGCTTCCCACTCCAGGGTGCGTTGAGTTTCTACCTCGGTGGTGATGTCGCGCAGCACGATCACCATGCCGCGCTTGGTGGTATCCATCGCCTGGATGGGAGAGAGCGATAGTTCGAGGATGCTGCCGATACGGGGACCTTGATCCAGAAGAACGCGCTGATTTTGAAGCGATTCTGCGGGTGGTCGGTCATGGCCTAGGCCAAGCAGGTCTTTTAAATCAATGAGCTGACCATCCAATTCATTGCGTACTTTGAGTACGTTTGTAATGTCCTGTCCAAGGGCCTCCTGCTGTTTTACCCCAAGTAAACGTTCAGCGGCGGGGTTGAGGAGTTGAATGCATCCTTCCGGCGACAGGCTGATGACGCTATCCGAGAGGGCAAGCAAGGCCGCCTGGGCACGCTCTCGCTCAAGCTGAAGTTCCGATTGGATGGCTTGGATTGTCTGAAAGCGATCATGCGATAGGCAGGCCTGGGCCAGTTGTTCTGCAATAGGAATGAGCGACTGCTGCAGTGGATAGGAGAGGGGCGCCCCCGGACGAAGGAGGGCCAAGGTACCGAAGTGGGGGAGGTTGTAGATGTGCAAATGGAGGGGGGCCGTTCCTTCGTTCTGTAGAAGTAGGGTTATCACTTTGGGGGGAGGATCGGTCTCCTCATGTGCGGCAATCCATGGGAGAAGCGCCTGCCGTACGTGCTGTAGGAACTGAAGGGGGAGGCCTTGTTGAGGGATATGCTGTACCAGCGCCATCTTATCAGGATGGTCGGAGCGCCATTTGAAAACGGCCCCTGCGACACAGCCCAATTGCCGCAGCATGATCGAGAGACTGTCCCTCAACATGGGCTCAAGCTCCAGACCTCGCCCAACCCGCATGGCAATGTCAAAGAGGATTTGACGCTCGAGCGGAGTCATGCAGCTTCTCCAAGCAGGGCAATGGTCGTGGTCTTGTTATGGAACTCGAGGTAATTGCTGCCATGGCCTGCAATCTCACCAAGGGTAAGCGCGCCGATCAAGGGGCGTTGGCCTGAGTTCAGGACAGCCAGTTCATTGGCATAGCGGTTGCCCAGGAAAAGGGCACGTGAGATGCAGTCGAACACAAGGTCGATTTGGGGTTGTACTCCCTTGGGGAGGCGCTGTTCGGCCTCATGCCGTGCTTGGTATGCTGCCTCAATGAGCACGTCCGGATGGCCGTGCAGGATATGCACCAAACTGCCGGTCGGGACTTCACCCACGCAACGCAGGCCATGGCCTTGTTCGATGCGAACCGGATCGCGGACCACGAACTCGGCATCCAGACGAGCCATACCAAACGGATAGGCCTTGGCCAGATCGAAAAAGTGCTCCGGGTCGAGGTTATGTCCTGCGTGGGGCTCGACGACGCTGCGGTAAACATCCAACGCTGCCTGCCAGTCAAGACCGAGGATCACATGGCCTTCTGCCGCGGTGACCTCGAAAGGTCCAGCAATGGCCTGCCATCCATGCCGACTGCCTACGCTGGCGGGTAGATCGAGCAGGGCGATGAGGGAACCTTCGGTTTGCATACCCCAAGGGGTGATGAGGGACGGATGCCCATCATTTTTCTGCAGTAGCCCGGTCCCTCCGCCGAGGATCGGAAGACTCATGCCCACGTGGTCAAACAGGACATCGACCAGTTCGTCGATGCGGTGTGCCCAACCATCGACCAGGACGATTGCCAGCTTCGCCTCTTGGTCGTGGATCTGATTTCGGAGTAAGGCGTGAAGATCCATCTCCGCATCGTTGAGTGAAGGGATGGCTATAAAGTGAGGGGCGCACGGTAGTCCAAGGCAGATCGCGCCTTGCTGCAAAGTTTCAGCCTGCGCAATGATGCCGGGAAAGCGGCCGCCAAAGGCAGGGATGGGCAGGGAGGCGAGCAGGTCGTTCCATGCCTCCGGCTTGGTCTGGTCCGCGGTCAGGATCAGCAGGCTGCCCATGCCCTCCTGCTGCGCCAGGTTGTGCACACAGGTGGCGATATGCGCGAAGTCTCCAGAGCGTTCGATGGCAAGGTGCATGGTGTTCCACCCTTGAGCCATGGATATGTTGTTCTTCCGTCAAAGAGTAGGGGAGCGCCTGGCCCATGCCTCATGCGCCTGCCGCAGCCGGTGATAGGCTTCCAGTAAGCGCGCATGGCGCTGCATCCCGCCATCCTCGCCGGTGAGGGTGGGCAGATCCGGCAGGCGCTCCTGACCTGCGACCAGTCGCTCGGCCCGCGTAAACACATCCTTGCCATGCAGGCGCAGCAGTATTGGATGGAAGTCAGTCACATCCAACCCCTGCTGGGCCTTAAAGCGCAGCAGGTCGGTGACCGCACGCACCAGCCGGGCGCGTCCCTCTGGCAGGTGGCCGAAGTTCAGCGCCCAGGCAAGTTCGTCCAGCGCATCCCGATGTTGGCCTATGGCGAGTCGCAGCCAACCCTTCAACTCCCCCACTCGCAGGCTAGCCCAGGCACTTTCCTGGTCGGCCAGCAGCCCCAGCAACTCAGTCAGCGGCTGTTCATCGGCGAAGCCCAACTGCTCCAGCTTGCGCAACAGCCTGCGCAACCCCGCCTCATCCAGCATGGGCAGATGACGCAGAGCATCGCGCAGGCAAAGGGCGGCGTTACTGTTGTTTTCCCATAGATCCGCAACCGGATAGACCTCAGAAAAACTCGGCACGACAATACGGCAGGCATACACCCCAAGGTGGGGCAAATCGAGGATATAGGCGTCGCGCCCTTCCTCATGCAACAGGCCCAGAAGGTGATGGAATTCTTCCTCGGTCGAACCGCCGTAGTCCCATGCGCAGAACTCCACATCCGGTATGCGGTGGAAGAAGTCCCAGGCGATCAGGCCGCTATGGTCGATAAAATGGGTCTCCATGTTTGCCGGATCGGCCACTTCGTCCAGATCGAAGGAGGGCGGGTGAAAGTCGGCGAGCTGATCGAGATCACGTCCCTGCAACAGTTCGGTCAGAGTGCGCTCCAGCGCCACCTCAAAACGCGGATGCGCGCCCCAGGAGGCATAGACCCCGCCGTTTCTGGGATTGAGGAGGGTGATATTGAGCACCGGATAGCGCCCGCCGAGGGAGGCGTCTTTGACTAGAATGGGAAAACCGTTCTTCTCCAGCGCCTCGATGGCACGCAGCACCTGTGGGTAACGGGCCAGAACATCATAAGGCACGTCCGGCAGACACAGCCCCTCGCTGATCACCCGGTGGCGCACGTGGCGCTCGAAGATCTCCGCCAGACACTGGGTACGCGCCTCGAACACCGTATTCCCCGCCGCCATGCCATTGCTGGCATAAAGATTGGCGAGCACGTTGACCGGCACAAACACCGTCTCACCATCCCGTTGGCGCACAAAGGGCAGGGCGCAGATCCCCCGCCCGGCAAAACCGGCATTGCGGTCGAGCAGATGCTGGGCGGAAAGTTCCCCCTCGGGGTTCCAGGCCATGAGCATCGCCTCATCCATCAGCCCCTTCGGAATGGCCTTGCCCTTCGCCGGGAACCACCGCTCCTTGGGGTGGTGCACCCAGTCTGCTTGGGCTAGCGCATCGCCCAGATCGTAGTCAGAGAAGAAATACTGCGTCGCCAGACGCTCGAAGTACTCCCCCAGGGCCGAGGCCAACGCTGCCTTACGGCTTGTCCCCTTGCCATTGGTGAACAGGAAGGGTGCGTTCCGATCGCGGATATGCACGGACCAAACATGCGGCACAGGATTGAGCCAGCGCGCCTCTTCGATCTCGAAGCCCAGCTCGGAGAGCCGCGCGAACATGCGTTCAATGGCTCTCT
>JARJMX020000085.1 GCA_029335925.2 Gammaproteobacteria bacterium | reverse complement strand
AACCAGAGTCTCCGGCCACAGCCATCTACTCAGAAGATGATATCCCCCCTGATCAGGTGAAATACATCACCCTCAACGCCGATCTGGCCCAAAGCTGGCCAGTCATCACCCGGCGCAAGGACCCGCTGCCCGAAGCGGCCCAGTGGAATGGGGTTTCTGATAAGCTCCAGTACCTAAAACGCTGATCTCGCTTACAATGCGGCATCCATGGAATCCAGCCATACCGCAGCATGAGCACTCACCACAACGCTCCACAAGCCACCCACTTCATCCGCCAGATCATCGAAGCCGACAACGCCTCCGGCAAATGGGGCGGCCGTGTTGAGACCCGCTTCCCGCCCGAGCCGAACGGCTACCTGCACTTTGGCCACGCCAAGAGCATCTTCCTGAACTTCGGCCTGGCGCGGGACTATGGCGGCGCCTGCCACATGCGCTTCGATGATACTAACCCGGTCAAGGAAGACCAAGAATATGTGGACGCCATCCTTGAGGACGTGCGCTGGCTCGGCTTCGACTGGGGCGAACACCTCTATTACGCCTCCGATTACTTCGACAAGCTATACGCCTTCGCCGAAACCTTGATCCGGGGTGGCCACGCCTATGTCGACTCGCAAACTGCGGACGAGATACGCGCCAACCGGGGTACGCTCACCGAGCCTGGCCGAGACAGCCCCTACCGCAACCGTTCGGTCGAAGAAAACCTCGACCTGTTCCGCCGCATGAAGGCGGGCGAATTTCCGGACGGGACGCATGTGTTACGCGCCAAGATTGACATGGCCTCGCCCAATATCAACCTGCGCGACCCGGTCATCTATCGCATCCGCCATGCTCATCACCACCGCACTGGGGATACCTGGTGCATCTACCCGATGTACGACTACGCCCACTGCGTGTCGGACGCTCTGGAAAACATTACCCACTCGCTCTGTACGCTGGAGTTCGAGGATCATCGTCCACTATACGAATGGTTTCTCGAACGCCTAGCGGACGCCGGCCACTTCACCCGCCCGCTGCCGCAACAGATCGAGTTCTCGCGCCTGAACCTCAGCTACACCGTGCTTTCCAAGCGCAAGTTGATCCAGCTGGTCGAGGGCGGCCACGTGGAAGGCTGGGACGACCCGCGCATGCCAACCATCAAGGGCGCGCGGCGACGCGGCTACACCCCTGAAGGGTTCAAGCTGTTCATCGACCGCATCGGCATCTCCAAGTCCGACAGTCTGATCGACATGGTGGTGCTCGAGGACTGCATGCGCGAGGACCTGAACGAACGTGCCGAGCGCCGGATTGCCGTGCTCAATCCCCTCAAGCTGGTGCTGGTCAACTATCCCGAGGGTCAGTCTGAGGACTGCTTGGCCCCCAACCACCCGCAAAAGCCGGAGCTTGGCAAGCGCGTCATCCCCATCTCGCGTACGCTCTGGATTGAGCGCGAAGATTTTATGGAGAATCCGCCCAAAGGTTACTTCCGTTTAAAACCCGACGGCGAGGTGCGCCTGCGCTATGGTTACATCATCAAGTGCACGGGCTTCGACAAGGATGCCGCCGGCAATGTGACCTGCGTCTACGCCGAGGTGGATTTCGACACCAAGTCCGGCACCCCCGGCGCGGATGCGCGCAAGGTGAAGGGCAACATCCATTGGCTTTCCGCCGCCCACGCAGTGGAGGCCGAGATCCGCATGTACGACCGACTGTTTACCCACCCTATCCCCGGTGCCCGTCGCAAGGACGACGCCGCGGACACAGAACGCGACTTTTTGGACGACCTCAACCCCCACTCCAAGTCTTTCATCCGCGCCATGATCGAACCCGCGCTCGCCCAAGCCCTACCGGAAAGCCGCTTCCAGTTCGAGCGGCATGGCTACTTCGTTGCCGACCAAAAGGAGCATCGCCCAGGGCATCCGGTGTACAACCGGATCGTAACTCTGCGGGATTCGTGGGGAAAGAGCAATTTTTGAGTTTGTTGGGCGGCATAATCGCTCTTCCTGCTGATCCATGGGACAAGATCTTTCGCCACGCATCGCTCAGGGGCGGATCACGGAGGAGAGAGACATCGGCGTTTTTTAATGCGAGAAGCCGCCGACCACCCCACCGGCGTGATCAGCGCCACATCAAGTGCGAACGGATGAGCATCCAAAGGCTGGAATGGCGTTTGCCGAGGGTTACCCATGTAGATCGGGTTTCGCCCGCCCTTTAGCAGGACAAAAATGTCCTTCTTGTCTGCTGGATTTTTGCCTAAAGCAGGCAGGATCAGTTATCCATGCGCCTAGGATCGCTTGGTGGGCGGGCATGCCTGAGCTCGACATGTTGGATCCCCGCTATCAGCCGCAGGCGGCGCAGCAACTCACCAACAGGGGTAATACGCCAAGCATCCCCTAAGACCATGCGCCCGCGCGCCTCGCTGTTGCGCACATCAAGCAGGACGGGACAACGGCCGGGCCGGAAGGGGGCCAGGGTCTCAGCCAGGCGCTCGACCCCGTCTGGCCCGAAGCCCGCGCCCAGCACCAAGCGCAGCTCGCGCGCATAGGCCGCGCGCGCCTGGTCCAAGGTCATCAGGCTCTTTACCCGCAAACGCACGCCGCCGGAGAAGGTGTCGAAGCTTGCCCCGCCCTCGAGCACCAGCACCTGATCCTTGCCGAGCTGCTCGGCATGGCGTTTGTAGTCCTCTGGAAACAGGCGCGCCTCGATGCGGCCGGTGCCGTCATCCAGCAGCAGGAAGGCCTCCTTTTCGCCCTGCTGGGTGATACGAGGGCGCACACCGATCATGAGACCTGCAACCACTACATTGCGCTCCTGTGGCCGCCCATTGACCTTCGGCGCCATGTCCTCGAGCTGGCCGATCAGCTCGCCGAAGCGCATGTCGGTGAACTGACGAATCTCATCCATCACGCCCTGGATGGGATGGCCGGTGAGGTAGAGACCAAGCACATCCTTTTCCTGCGCCAGACGTTCGAAGTCGTCCCATTCGGGGATCTCGACCACCGGCAGCGGTGCGTTCTCAGCTGCCGTATCCTCGGGGAACATGCCGAACAGGTCACCCTGCCCAGCGGCCTCCTGCTCGGCCGCATGTTCCGCCAACCGCAGGGCGTCCGGTAGGGCGGCCATGAGCGAGGCACGGTTGGGCCCGAGGCCATCCAACGCCCCGGCGCGGATCATGGCCTCCAACGCGCGGCGGTTGAGACGACCGCGGTCCACGCGGCGGATGAAGTCGTGCAGGTCGCGGAACGGTCCGCCCTTGGCCCGCGCCTCCAGCACCGATTCGATGGCCCCCTGCCCCACGCCCTTGATCGCGCCGAGGCCGTAGACCACGGTGGCGTCGTCGCGCACGGTGAAGTGGTAGTTGGAGTCGTTGACCCGCGGTGGCTCCACCTTGAGCCCCATCTGCCGGCACTCTTCAATCAGGACCACGACCTTGTCGGTTTTGTCCATGTCGGCGGACAGCACGGCGGCCATGAAGGCCGCGGGATAATGCGCCTTAAGCCAGGCGGTCTGCAGTGACAGCAGCGCGTAGGCGGCGGAGTGCGACTTGTTGAAGCCGTAGCCCGCGAACTTCTCCATCAAGTCGAAGATGTAGCCCGCGACGCCCGCATCCACGCCACGCCTGGTCGCGCCCGCGAGAAAGATCTCGCGCTGCTTGGCCATCTCCTCGGGCTTCTTCTTGCCCATCGCGCGGCGCAGCAGGTCCGCGCCGCCTAGGGTGTACTGCGCCAGCACCTGGGCGATCTGCATCACCTGTTCCTGGTAGACGATGACGCCATAGGTGGGCTTGAGGATGGGTTCGAGGTCCGGGTGCGGGTACTCGATGGCCGCGCGGCCGTGCTTACGGGCGATGAAGTCGTCCACCATGCCGGACTCGAGCGGACCGGGGCGGAACAGCGCCACCAGTGCGATGACATCCTCGAAACAGTCGGGCTGCAGGCGGCGAATGAGATCCTTCATACCGCGCGATTCGAGTTGGAATACCGCTGTGGTCTGGCAGGATTTGAGCAGGTCAAAGGTTTTGCGGTCAGCAAGGTCGATCTGGCTGATGTTGATGGGCGGCTCACCGACCTTCGCCCGGCGATCGTTGATGGTCTTTACCGCCCAGTCGATGATGGTTAAGGTGCGCAGGCCGAGGAAGTCGAATTTAACCAGGCCAATCTGCTCTATATCATCCTTGTCGAGCTGGGTGACAAGACCCTCCTCACCTTCGGCGCGGTAGAGGGGCGTAAAGTCGGTCAACGGTCCAGGAGCAATGACCACCCCGCCAGCGTGCTTGCTTGCATTACGCAACAGCCCCTCGAGTCGCAAGCTCATATCGAGGATAGCGCGCACCTCCTCATCGTTTTCATAGCGCAGGCGCAAGTCCTCGGACTTTTCGATCGCCTCCTTAAGACTGATTCCCAACTCATCGGGGATCAGCTTGGCGATGCCATCGACGAAGCCATAACTATTACCAAGCACGCGTCCTACGTCGCGCACCACCGCCTTCGCTGCCATGCTGTTGTAGGTGATGATCTGGGAGACGCTCTCACGGCCGTAGGTGCGTGCCACGTAATCGATCACCTCGTCCCGCCGCTCCATCCCGAAGGCGACGTCGAAGTCGGGCATGGACACCCGCTCGCGATTCAGGAAACGTTCGAACAGCAGGTTGTAGGGGATGGGATCAAGGTCTGTAATGTTCAGGGCATAAGCCACGAGCGAGCCCGCACCCGAACCCCGCCCCGGCCCGACCGGGATACCTTTGCGCTCGCCTGAGGAGATGGCCGAGCTGTTTTCCGACCTGCCCGAGGCGCTGGAAAACACCGTCGAGATCGCCCGCCGCTGCTCGGTGAGCCTGTCTTTGGGCAAGCCCGTCCTACCGCAGTACCCGATCCCTCAGGGTA
>JARJMX020000082.1 GCA_029335925.2 Gammaproteobacteria bacterium | reverse complement strand
GCTCAAGCAGCAGATCAGGGCGGGGCGGGAGGTGAGGATGTTCCCCGTGCACGAATACTGGCTCGACATCGGGCGCCTTAGCGACTTCGAGCTGGCTCAGCAGGATGCGCTCCAGGTTCTGCGGCATGGCTAAGATGGGTAGGCCAGAGGTCCTTGCCCTCATTCCCGCCCGGGGCGGGAGCAAGGGACTGCCGGGCAAGAATATCCGTCCCCTCGGCGGTAAGCCGTTGATCAAGTGGAGCATTGAGGCGGCGCAGACCTCGCGCTTGGTAAGCCAAGTGGTGGTCTCTAGTGACGATCCGGCCATCCTGGAAGTGGCGCGGGCGGCGGGAGCCGAGACACCCTTCATCCGTCCGCAAGAACTGGCACAGGATGACACCCCGAGCATAGATGTGGTGTTCCATGCCCTCGACCATCTCCCCATGGTGGAATGGCTGGTCTTGTTGCAGCCTACCTCGCCGCTGCGCACCGCGGAGGATATCGATCAGGCCATCACACGCTGCCTTGAAGCCGGTGCGCCGGCGTGTGTGAGTGTGACGGAGCCCAGCGCTCTGCCGTGGTGGATGTTCACGGTGAACACCTCAGGACGTCTCGCCCCATTCTTGGAAGATGGGCAACGTCCACAGCGCCGACAGGAGGCTCCCACGCTCTATGCCCTCAACGGCGCGATTTACCTGGCCCGGGTGGACTGGCTACGCCAGACTCGCAGCTTTCTGACCGAGGAGACCGTAGCCCATGTTATGCCCGCCGAGCGTTCGGTGGACATCGACACGGCGTTGGATTTCCGAATGGCCGAGTGTTTGTTGATGATTCAGAGAGAGGATTGAGCGATGCGGTGCAGCGCGGGTGCGGTCAGCCCTGCCTGTTCGGCCAAGGCTAAGGCCCGCGCCAGCCGTGCCGGCGCGCTTCGCCCCATGCATTTGTGCGTTGGATCCCCGGCGAAACCCTCCAACATGCCTTGGATCAACCGCTCGCGGTCAAAGGTCCGGCCGGTGAGCCATTCCTGAAGGTCGATCACATCAGACGCCACCTCGCGCGCAAGGGACTCATGATCACGCCACAGTTCCTCCACCGTGCCTTTGGTGATAAGGCCGGCAATATTGGTGGTGAGAATATAGACGTTCTTGCGCACCAGCTCCCAGAGCATGCTGTCCATGTCGTCCACTTCGCGGGCGGGCAGATCGATCTTGGCCATCGCTCGAACAATCAGCCCCGCATGCGGGCCATAGACGGGGGAAGGGAGCAGGGGCTTGCTGTCCTGGCCTTTCTTTTTCTCGAACCAGACCGACATGATCGTAGGATGGCTCAGGCCATGAGGTTCCCAGTCGCGCGGTAGCAGCTCGTTCTGCAGCAGCACCAAGCGGTCACGCCAAGGGGTTGGCATATCTTTTAGACAAGGTTGCAGATCGGATTCACCCACCGCAAGGATCACAGCCTGCGGTTCGGGATTAGAAGTGTGGGCGGTGGCGAGCGGCATGTCGCGGTTGACCGGATAGACGGGATGACCGAGGCGCAGCAGGCCGCGTGCGAGCACCGCGCCGATCTCGCCGATGCCGATGATGATGATGGGGTCGAGCATGATGGGGCTCCTCAATCGTCTTCGCTGAACATGAACATCAAGCAGTTGCGGGCGTACAGGCGGTGGAGCAAGGGCCAGAGAGACTCGCCGTAGCCCTTGACGTTGTGCCGATCGAATTGCTGGGCACGGCAGAGGTATTCCACCATCCCCCGTTTATCCTCAGCCAGCTCCACGCACTCGCCGTCCATGAAGAACAGGACCTTGCTGGGTTGGGCGATGAAGGCCAGGCGGGCGGCGGGTACGCGACGCAGTACCGCGCCGTCTTCCAGCCTCTTTTGCAGTTCGTCGAGGTGCAGCGGCTCATTGTCTGGGAACAAACCGCCGAGGTTGAGGTTACGCTCGGTCAGCCATTCGCCCAGGATGCGCTGCAGGGTGGCATCGTCTGGAGTCAGGGCCTCGCGCACTAAGCGGGTGAGTTTGGTGAGGGAGGCCGTGCTGATTTCGCCTGGGTTGGCTTGCGGGGCAAGGTCTGGATCGCTGTAGCGCAGCTTGGGTGGGATGCGGTCGACCAGGGCCTCGGCCACCGCGCCGACGATGTCGGCGTGCGTGGGGGCGCGAAAGCCGATCGACCAGGTCATGCAGTCGGTCAGAGCGACGCCATGGTGGGGGATGCCCGGGGGAAGGTAGAGTAGGTCCCCCGGTTCCAGTTCCCAGCTCTGGTCGGGGGTGAACTCGCGCAGGATGCGTAGGTCCAGCCCGTCGATGTAGGCGTTCTCGTCGTCGCGCGGGGTGGATTCGATCATCCAGCGTCGCCGTCCCCAGGCCTGGAGCAGGAACACGTCGTACTGGTCGACGTGTGCGCCGACCGAGCCCCCCGGCGGTGCGTAGCTCATCATCAGATCGTCGATGCGCCAGTCCGGGATAAAGCGGAAGGGCTCGATAATCGCCATCAGCTCCGGGACGGCCTTTTCCACATCGGAGACCAGGATCGACCAACCCTTGGGCGGCAGGCTAGCGAAGTCCTCCTCAGTAAAGGGGCCGTAGCGCAACTCCCAGGGCTTGCTGCCGCCTTCCTCCAGCACCAGGCGGCTATGGAGGCCTTCCTCGCAGGCGAGCCCTGCGAGTTCCTCGGGCGTGACGGGGGCCTCGAAGTCAGGGAAGGCCTGGCGGATTAAGAGCGGCTTTTTTTGCCAGTAGTCGCGCAGGAAGGTTTCGACGGGCATGCCGCCGAGGACCTGGTCGGTCGTCCACATAGTCTGAATCATTCGAAAGAGGGACATCCGCGGATGGTATACTTCCGTCGATGTCGCGCAAACCCTCAAAGGATGCTCCGAAGCTGCCCGGCACGCCTTATGGCGGGCGTGTTCGTGCGCGCCTGTGGATCACCGGAAAGAACGGTGGCGATCTTGGAGTGGGCAAGGTGCAGCTTTTGGAGGCGATCGCCGAGAAGGGGTCGATCAGTCAGGCGGCCAAGGCCATCGGCATGTCTTACAAGCGCGCCTGGCAGCTGGTCGAGGAGCTGAATGGCCTGGGCGATTCCCCCATGGTGGTCACCGAGACCGGTGGCGCCCATGGTGGAGGTGCGCGTTTAACCCCGCGCGGCGAGCAGGCGATCCGCCTCTATCGCACCCTGGAGGCCGAGTTTGCCGCCTTTGTCGAACGCTTTCCGTATCCCCTCGAACTCTGAGTCTGTCCTTGATCACGGTTCATGACGCAGCCCATGCCTGCCTGATGGAGGCCGATCCTGCACGCAAGGCTGCCTGTGTGCGTCGGTTGGCGCAAGACTTCACGGCCGGGTGTTTGGCCATGGCCAAGGGGGGCGAGTTGCGTCCTGTCCCCGACCCAGGTCGCCCGCCAAGGCCTGTGCTGGTGGAGCGCCACAGGCTTCCGCAGCGGCCAGTCAAGACTTTGGAGGGGCGACTCGCGCTCGCCCATGCCTTGGCCCATATCGAGTTCAACGCCATCAATATTGGCCTGGACGCAGCCTACCGTTTCCGCGACCTACCTGAAGGGTTTTATGCCGACTGGGTCCGCGTCGCGGTGGAGGAGGCCCATCACTTCGAACTCTTGCGTGCCTACCTGAACGATCACGGACGGGACTATGGCGACTTCCCCGCGCACGACGGCCTGTGGGAGATGGTGCGCCGCACCGACAACGACCCGCTGATCCGCATGGCACTGGTGCCGCGCGTGCTGGAGGCGCGCGGCCTGGACGTTACTCCAGGGATGCAGGTCAGGTTGCGCAAGGTGGGGGAGACACGCCTGGTTGAGATCCTCGATGTGATCTACCGCGAGGAGATCGGCCACGTGGAGATTGGCACGCGCTGGTTTCGTTTTCTTTGCGCCGAGCGCGGACTGGATGCGCGCGCGACCTTCCGCGCGTTGCTGTCCGAGTATATGGCCGGCCGCATCCGCGGTCCGTACGATGAGCTTGGCCGCATGCATGCGGGTTTCACTGCGGAGGAGATGGAGGATTTGCGGGCCCTGGAGATGGAAACCATGGGACGCCTGTCATGACCGCCTTTGTCCATCTGCGTCTGCACACCGAATACTCGCTGGTCGATGGTCTGCTGCGTATCAAGCCGCTGATGAAGCGGGCCAAAGAGCTGGGCATCCCAGCCTTGGCGCTGACGGACCAGTGCAACCTGTTCGCCTTCGTGAAGTTCTACAAGGCGGCGCAGGAGAGTGGTATCAAGCCCATTTTGGGTGTGGACGCCATCCTCAAGGGGCGGCCAAACAAGGAACCCTCCCGCTTGGTGTTGCTGGCACAGAACGAAGTGGGCTTTCGCAACCTCACCCGACTGGTCTCGCGCGGCTACCTGGAAGGGCTCTCGGGCGGGGTGGCTATGCTCGAACGCGACTGGCTGACTCTTGAGTCCTGCGCGGGGATCATCGCCCTCTCCGGCGGACGTGAGGGCGAAATCGGCCAGGCCCTGCTCGGCAGCCAGCCTGGACAGGCTGAGGGGTTGCTCGCGCACTGGATGAGCGTCTTTCCGGACCGCTTCTACCTTGAGGTCAGCCGCACCGGACGCCCCGGCGAAGAGGATGTGCTGCACCGCAGCGTGGACCTTGCCGCCGCCCTGGGCGCACCCATCGTCGCCACCAACGACGTGCGCTTCCTCAGTCCTGAGGACTTCGAGGCTCATGAGGTGCGCGTTTGCATCCATGAGGGGCGCATCCTCGACGACCCCAAGCGCCCGCGCCGTTACAGTGAGCAGCAGTATCTGCGCTCGCCTGAGGAGATGGCCGAGCTGTTTTCCGACCTGCCCGAGGCGCTGGAAAACACCGTCGAGATCGCCCGCCGCTGCTCGGTGAGCCTGTCTTTGGGCAAGCCCGTCCTACCGCAGTACCCGATCCCTCAGGGTA
>JARJMX020000069.1 GCA_029335925.2 Gammaproteobacteria bacterium | reverse complement strand
CGCGGAACATCATCATCAAAAGGAGAAACAGGTAGCCAAAGCCGAGCAACTTGAAAAAGATACCCCAGCGCCGCGCCCGGCGCTGCTCGGTCAGGCTGGACTCGGCCAGCCGGACGATGAGGTCACGCTGCCAGGCGGGGTCGTCCAGGGCACCTGCAGGGGTCTTGATATTTGATTCGTTCATGCGCTTGCATCCACGATGAGGTTAATCGTCCGTAACCAGCCCCTAAGCCCGGCCAGATCCTCGAAGATCGCCAGGGGGGCACAAGGCTCGAGCTGCTCGCGACCATGGGCACCATGGGCCAGTCCCACCGCCGGCACGCGGGCCTGGCGCGCCATCTCGAGGTCAAACCAGGTATCACCCACCATGAGCGTCTCCAAAGGCTCGGCCCCGGCCTCGAACATCAGCTCGCGCAGCATCAGCGGGTCGGGTTTGGAGGCGGTTTCCTCGGCGCAGCGGGTGGCGAAAAAGTACCGCCCAAACCCGGTTTCCGCCAGCACCTTGTCCAGGCCGCGCCGACTCTTACCGGTCGCCACCGCCAACCAGAAACCGCGCCCCGCGAGCTCCGCGAGCAGATCCTCAGCTCCTGGATAGGGGTGGATCGGGGTTGGGTCCCGGGCCAGATAATACTGGCTGTAGGACCACGCAAGGCGCTGACGTGCCTCGTCGTCCGCCTCCGGGTAAAGCATGGCGACCGCCTCCGGCAGGCCGAGGCCGATGATCGCACGGATGGCGCCATCGTCGAGCAGCGGCAGACCGACCTCACGCATCGCACTCTGAAAGCTGCTGACGATACGATCGGTGGAGTCCATCAGGGTTCCGTCCCAGTCGAACACCACGAGCTTGAGGTCGCGAATCATGCGCATCCCTCTCAGGCCGCCCCCGAACGCAACCGCTCGAGCACGACCGTTAAGTCGTCCGGCAGCGGCGCACTGACAGGCAGGGTGCACTCGGTGATGGGGTGGAGAAACTCGAGCTGCTCGGCGTGGAGGAAGATGCGGGAGAGCCCCAGACCCTTCATCTTCCGGTTGAACCCCCCGTCACCGTATTTGTCGTCCCCCGCCAGCGGGTGGCCCATGTGCTGAGCGTGGACGCGGATCTGGTGGGTGCGTCCGGTCTCGATCGTAACCCGCACCAGGGTGGCGAGCCGTTCGAATCGCTCGATAGGCTCGAACACACTGATCGCGGATTGGCCGCGCGTATCCACCCGTACCACGCGTTCGCCGCCCATCAACTCGTTTTTCAATAGCGGCGCTTCGATGCGCCGCACCCCCCCGCGCCACGTCCCCTGCAGCAGGGCGAGATAGGTCTTGCGTGATGTTCTTTCCGCCAGCTGGCGCTGCACGCCGAGCAGGGCCTCACGCTGCTTGGCCAGCACCAGGCAACCGCTGGTGTCGCGGTCCAGACGATGCGCCAGCTCCAACCCCGGCAGGTGCGACCACGACGCCCGCGCAAGCTCGATCAGGCCGTAGGGCACGCCGCTGCCACCGTGGACCGCAAGCCCCGGGGGCTTGTTCAGGATCAGAAGGTGCGCATCCTCATACAACACGGCGTCACGCATGGCCTGCACCCGCTGCGGCGGCAGGCCCGGAGCCTCACGCTCGGCCATCCGCAACGGCGGGATGCGCACCACATCCCCCGCCGCGATGCGCTGCATGGGCTTAGCCCGTCCCTTATTCACCCGCACCTCGCCAGTGCGCAACATACGGTAGATCCGGCTTTTGGGCACCCCCTTAAGCTGGGCAAGCAGGAAGTTATCGAGTCGCTGCCCGGCCTCATGATCGCCCACCGTGATCAGGCGTGCCTCAAAGAATCGGGATTCGGCGTTGGAGGTGGTCGTATTCATGTAGAGACTATGATATCCCATCCCATGCCCTACTCTGAGCTTGGTGTACAAGGTTAATGGCATGAACCGATCTTGCCACCCTATAGCGGCACCCGCCGCTGTGGTCGGTGAATCGTGCACAAGCATCGGCCCCAGGATGGGGTTCCTAGAGCACAAACCGGATTCACCTTGTAAAAAACTTCAGACCTTCATGCGTTTGCCCTGGCTTGGCGGATTGGCAAATTGCCGACCTGTAACAATATTGCTATAGTCAAAAGGTCCGTACGCAAATGCGTGCGGACTGAATGAATCCGATTTTTCTCTCCCGGCAGCGCACATAGGACGCGGAAAGAAACGACTCGGCTCACAGCTTCGCACATCCCGCGAGCTTGATTGGCCTGTTGCGACTGCGCGCCTGTCCGAACCTGATGACCCCTATCGTTTCGCCCGCGCTGCAAGGCTGCAAGGAGACGGTCCCAACCCGGGCCGCAACCGCTCAAGGCGGAGGGTCAACGAACGACTCATGATCATTCTTGGACGTCTTGCCCTGGCCTGCCTGATCAGCCCCTTCCTAACAAGGGGTGTTTCAAGCGCACTGCATTGGTTGGGCCGCCTGCTTTGTCAGGCGCCCGGGCAAACAGTTTTCTGCGGCCAGCCTTCCCGTTCCTCCAGCCTTCGCGGATACCGACCTTTGACGCTCATCCCCCTGCGGCCGAGCCTGAAGGCAACCTCCGATGTGTTCCTAACACATCGGTCGGTTCTCCTCGCTCGCACAGGGGGCGGCATGCGGCTGGCCTGGGTCTTGGCGTCCAGTGACCTTTTTCGAGAACTCCCGCATGAAACGCATGCTCATCAATGCCACCCACCCAGAGGAACTGCGCGTTGCCCTGGTGGATGGACAAAAGCTCTACGACATCGACATCGAGACCCCTTCCCGGGAACAAAAGAAGTCGAACATCTACAAGGCGACCATCACCCGCATCGAACCAAGCCTTGAGGCCGTCTTCGTTAACTACGGAGCCGAACGCCACGGCTTCCTGCCGTTCAAGGAAATCGCCCGCAGCTACTTCAAACCCGAGGCCGTCGATGAGAAGGGGCGCCCGATCATCAAGGAGGCGCTGTCCGTCGGGCAGGAGCTGATCGTCCAGATCGACAAGGAGGAGCGCGGCCAGAAGGGGGCAGCACTGACCACCTTCATCAGCCTGGCCGGCCGCTACCTGGTACTCATGCCTAACAACCCGCGCGCCGGCGGCGTTTCACGCCGCATCGAGGGCGAGGATCGTGCTGAGCTTAAGGAGGCCATGGCCGCCCTCAATGTGCCGGAAGGGATGGGCATCATCATCCGCACCGCCGGCGTGGGCCGCACCCTAGAGGAGCTCCAGTGGGATCTTGACTACCTGCTCAATGTCTGGCGCGCGATCGAGGAGGCCGCTGCCGAGCGCTCCGCCCCGGTACTGATCTACCAGGAAAGCAACCTTTTGATCCGCGCCTTGCGCGACCATCTGCGCGATGACATCGGCGAGATCCTGATCGACCACGAGCCGACCTACCAGCAGGCTGTGGAGTTCGTGCAGCAGGTCATGCCGCAGAACCTCAAGCGCCTGAAGCTATACCAGGAGCGCGTGCCGCTATTCACCCGCTTCCAGATCGAAAGCCAGATCGAATCGGCTTACCAGCGCATCGTGACCCTGCCCTCCGGCGGCGAGCTGGTGTTCGACCAGTGCGAGGCCCTGACCGCGATCGACATCAACTCCGCGCGCGCCACTAAGGGTGAGGACATCGAGCAGACCGCGCTGAACACCAACCTGGAGGCGGCCGAGGAGATCGCTCGCCAGGTGCGACTACGTGACCTCGGCGGCCTGATCGTCATCGACTTCATCGACATGGCCTCCTCCAAGCACCAGCGCGAGGTGGAGAACCGCTTGCGCGACGCGCTGAAGATGGACCGCGCCCGCATCCAGCTCGGCCGCATCTCGCGCTTCGGCCTGCTGGAGATGTCGCGCCAGCGCTTGCGCCCGTCGCTGGAGGAATCCACCCAACACGTCTGCCCGCGCTGCCACGGCCAGGGCACCATCCGCAGCACCGAGTCGCTCGCGCTGTCCATCCTGCGCCTGATCCAGGAAGAAGCTCTGAAGGAGAATACCGGGCGCATTGTCGCCCAGCTACCGGTCGCAGTGGCGACCTACCTGCTAAATGAGAAACGCGAGATGATCTCTCGACTCGAGCAAGAATACCGCCTTGAGATCATCCTGATCCCAAACCCCAACCTTGAGACACCGAACTATCGCCTTGAGCGCGTGCGTCGGGCCGACATGGAGGCCCAAGGCGCCCCCCGTGCGCACGAGCTGGTCGAGGCACGCCAGGAAATTCCCTGGGAAGCTCCCCGCCCTGTCGCCATGCATGAGGCGCCAAGCCAGCCTGCAGTGAGAATGGCGATCCCGCCGACCCCGGCACCGATCCCCGCTCCTGTCGAGGCGGGTACCCCGGCTCCGGCCAACCCCCCGAGACTGCCCCGC
>JARJMX020000054.1 GCA_029335925.2 Gammaproteobacteria bacterium | reverse complement strand
CCATGGAGACGAACTGCTCGATAGTCAGCCGCTGGCTCATCCCTCTTTCCCTCCTGTGCTGAGTTTTCAGACTACCCCATAAAAGTAGGATGCATGGAAGAACAACTCAAGTTGAAAGGGGAGCCGTGCGGCTTGGTGGGGCCGCACGGCACGTGACGTTTAGGCCCGGAAGCGGCGAAAAACGAGGCTGGCGTTGGTGCCGCCGAACCCGAAGCTGTTGGAGAGGATGGTATCCAGTTTGGCGTTGTCGATGCGCTCTTGAGCGATGTTCACACCGTGTGCCTCCGGATCGAGGGTCTCGATGTTGGCTGAGGCGGCGATGAAGCCATGTTCCATCATCAGCAGGGAGTAGATGGCTTCGTGTACACCTGCGGCTCCCAAGGCGTGTCCGGAAAGGGATTTGGTGGAGGAAACCACGGGCCTATAGTCGGTGAAGACGGCCTTCATGGCTTCGAGTTCGCGAATATCGCCCACCGGAGTGCTGGTACCGTGGGTATTGATGTAGTCGATCGGCGTGTCGACGGTCGCGAGGGCCTGCTGCATGCAGCGAATGGCCCCTTCGCCGGAAGGCTGCACCATGTCATAGCCGTCGGAGGTGGCGCCATAGCCGACCAGCTCGGCGTAGATCTTCGCGCCACGGGCCAGCGCGTGCTCCAGTTCCTCGAGCACCAGCATGCCGCCGCCGCCGGAGATGACGAAGCCGTCGCGGAACTCGTCATACGGACGCGAAGCGGTATGCGGGGTATCGTTGTATTTGGAGGAGAGCGCCCCCATGGCGTCGAACATGGCGGACTGAACCCAGTGCAGCTCCTCCCCGCCGCCGGCGAATACCACGTCCTGCTTGCCCAGCTGAATCAGCTCCATGGCATTACCGATGCAGTGGGCGGAGGTGGCACAAGCTGAACTGATGGTGTAATTCACGCCCTTGATGCCAAAGGGGGTTGCCAGACAGGCCGAGGTGGTGGAGCTCATGGTGCGGGTGACCATGTAGGGGCCCACGCGCTTGATGCCGCGGCTCTTGGCGATCTCGGCGGTTTCGACAATGTTGGCGGTGGAGGAACCGCCGGAGCCGACGATCAGGCCGGTACGAACATTGGAAATCTGGTCATCGCTCAAGCCCGAATCCGCGACGGCCTCGACCATAGCGAGGTAGCTGTAGGCGGCAGCCTGGCCCATGAAGCGGAACAGCTTGCGGTCAATCAGCTCCTCAGGGTTCAGCTTGAGGGTGCCGGCGACCTGCGAGCGGAAGCCGAGATCGGCGTATTCCTGCACGAACTCAATGCCCGATCGACCCTCGTAGAGGCTGTGTCGAACTTCGTTTTTGTTGTTGCCCAGGCTGGAAACGATGCCCATTCCGGTGACGACGACGCGGCGCATGGTCATGACCCTCAGAATCCGGTGGTGGAAGTAAACAACCCGACGCGCAGGTCGGTGGCGTGGTAGATCGCGCGCCCATCGACCAGCATGCTGGCATCAGCGATGCCCATCACCAGTTTGCGGTTGATGGTGCGTTTTATATCCACTTTGTAGGTGATCAGCTTGGCCTCCGGCAGGACCTGGCCGGTGAACCTCACTTCGCCTACGCCGAGGGCGCGGCCATGGCCCTTGCCGCCGCTCCAGCCGAGATAGAAACCGACCAGCTGCCACATGGCATCCAGGCCCAGGCAGCCGGGCATCACGGGATCCCCGTCGAAATGGCACTGGAAGAACCAAAGGTCCGGTTTGACGTCCAGCTCGGCGATGAGTTCACCCTTGCCGAAGGCTCCTTTATCCTCGTTAATTCTAAGGATGCGGTCGAACATCAGCATCGGTGGCAGAGGAAGTTGAGCGTTGCCGGGGCCGAACATCTCACCGCGGGCGCACTGGATCAGCTCATCGTAGGAGTAGGAGGATTTCTTCATGTCCCTCTCGCAGCGGTGCGTGCATAAAAGCGCAGATGGTATGACAAAACCCGCCCGAAGGGCAGGGAAGATGGACTATTCGGCTTCGCCGAAGCGTCCGCTGACCAGTGTGACCAGGGCTTCGAGGGCTTGCTCGGCATCCGGACCTTCGGCCTGGATAGTGATTTCAGCGCCTTGAGGGGCGGCCAGCATCAAAAGCCCCATGATGCTCTTGCCGTTGGCTGTGAGCTCGCCGCGTCGCACGCTGATGTGGCTGGTGAAGGTGGCAGCTGTGCTTGCGAAGCGGGCGGCGGCACGGGCATGCATCCCGCGCTTGTTAATGATCCCGACGGTGCAGTTCCTGACCATCAGGTCATGCTGCGCGTATCGATGATCCCCTCGCGCCCGCCGCTTAGGGCCTTCTGCACCAGTTCCTCGAGCGGCAGATCAGCGTAGTTCAGTGCGCGGATCAGCATCGGCAGGTTGATGCCGGAGATCACCCGCACCGCATGCTCGTTGTCGCCCAGGCGGTGGGCGATGTTGCTCGGGGTGGATCCATACATGTCGGTCAGCACCAGTGTACCGGCACCTTGGTCGATTTCCGCCAGTAAGCGGCGGGCTCGCGCCAGCAGGTCGACGGGGTCGTCGTCCTGCAGGACGTCCAGGCTGCGGACCTGCGGCGGACGCCGGTTCAGCATATCGATGGCAGTCTCGAGCAGCTGCTGGCCGAGATGGTTGTGGGCGATGATCAGCACTCCGGCGCGCATGGGGGCCTCAACTCAGTTCGCGGTGGCGGATAACGACGGAAGGATAGTGTTTGCGCAGGCGTTCGGCCAGACGTTCCACCATGAATACCGAACGGTGCTGGCCGCCGGTGCAGCCGAGCGAGACGCACAGGAACTGCCGTTGCTCGCGCTCGAACATGGGCAGCCAGGCCAGCAGGGCCTGCTCGAGCTGATCGAGCATGGCACGGACTTCGGGAAGATCACCGAGGAAAGCGGCCACCTCGGCATCGCATCCGGTCAATGGGCGCAGGCGAGGGTCCCAGTGGGGGTTAGGCAGACAGCGCATGTCGAAGATAAAGTCGCTGTCGGTGGGGGCGCCGTGCTTGAAGCCGAAGGATTGCAGCAGGAGTGAAAGCCCGCGCTGCTCTTGCTCCAGCAGGCGGGCGCGCAGCAGGGCGCGTAACTGGTGGATGTTGCTGCGTGAGGTGTCGATGATCAGGTCGGCCACCTCGCGCAGCGGGGCGAGCAGTTCCGCTTCCGCCAGTAGGGCTTTATCCAGCGGCAGTCCCGCACGGCCCAGGGGGTGCAGGCGCCGGGTCTCGCTGAAACGGCGCAGCAGCACCTCATGTTCGGCGTACAGGAATAGCAGCTGGATCTGCAACTCCGGGTGCCCCTCGCGCAACTGCGCCAACTGCTGATGTAGGTGGCGCAGTTCGCTGACCCCGCCGCGGACGTCGATGCCGATGGCGGCGCGCTCCTGGGGTGCCATCGCCCGCTCCGGCTCCAAGCTGAGGGGTTGCAGCAGGGCGGTGTCGACGAAGGCCGGTAGTAGGGCGAGGGGGAGGTTGTCGACACAATAGTAGCCGGCATCCTCAAGGGTGTGCAGGGCG
>JARJMX020000050.1 GCA_029335925.2 Gammaproteobacteria bacterium | reverse complement strand
TGGCGTCGGCCAGCCCGTGAATAGGATGGAGCTCATCCGCAAGATCGCGGGTGAGCACAGTGGTTATTCCGTCTGTGCGGGCGTGGGCGCGCGCCCCCGTGAGGGCAACGACTTCTACCACGAGCTGAGAGAAGGTGGCGTACTGGATAAGGTGGCCTTGGTCTACGGCCAGATGAACGAGCCGCCCGGTAACCGTCTGCGTGTAGCGCTGACCGGTCTGACCATGGCCGAGTACTTCCGTGACGAAGGCCGTGACGTGCTGATGTTCATCGACAACATCTACCGTTACACCTTGGCCGGTACCGAAGTATCCGCATTGCTCGGCCGTATGCCGTCTGCAGTGGGTTACCAGCCAACTCTGGCTGAGGAGATGGGTGTCTTGCAGGAGCGCATCACCTCCACCAAGACCGGCTCCATCACCTCTGTGCAGGCTGTGTATGTTCCGGCGGATGACCTGACCGACCCGTCCCCTGCGACCACCTTCTCACACCTGGACGCCACCGTGGTGCTGTCCCGTGACATCGCCGCCTTGGGTATCTACCCGGCGATCGATCCGCTGGACTCCACCAGCCGCCAGCTCGACCCGCAGGTGGTGGGTGAGGAGCACTATACCATTGCCCGCGGTGTGCAGAAGACCCTGCAGCGCTACAAGGAGCTGAAAGACATCATCGCTATTCTCGGGATGGACGAGCTGTCCGAGGACGACAAGCTGGTCGTGGCCCGTGCGCGTAAGATTCAACGCTTCATGTCCCAGCCGTTCTTCGTGGCCGAGGTGTTCACCGGCGCCCCAGGCCGCTTCGTGCCTCTGAAGGAAACCCTGCGTGGCTTCAAGGGTCTGCTGGAAGGCGAGTACGATCACCTGCCGGAGCAGGCGTTCTACATGGTCGGTGGCATTGACGAAGCGGTTGAGAAGGCCGCCAAGCTCGCCGCCAAGTAATCAGGAGGCTGTATGGCCATGACCATCCATGTGGACATCGTGAGTGCCGACAAGCCCATCCACAGTGGCGAGGCGACCTTCGTGGTCGCCCCCACCACGGGCGGTGAAATCGGTATCACGCCGCGCCACACACAGCTTTTGGCGACGCTCAAGCCGGGCGAGGTCCGCGTGACCGACGAGAAGGGCAATGTCAGCCACTACTTCGTCTCTGGTGGTGTGATTGAAGTGCAACCCCTTAAGGTCACCATCCTTGCGGACAGCGCCTTGCGTGAAGAGGATGCCCGTGCAGTGGAGCTCGCGGCTGAGGAGGCTCGCCTTAAGGCTCTCGAGAGCAAGGGTTCCATCCCCGAGTGCGCCGAGGTGGATTACTTCCGCCTTCAGAACGAGCTGATCGAGGGCGCCGAGCGCCTGCGCTGGATCCGCGAGATCCGCGGGGTACGGAGCAACGTCTCGCAGTAATCCTGCCAAAAGATCGCCAAAGGAGGCCTGGCCTCCTTTTTTTGTTGCCCGCGATCTGGCGGGCAGGGAGGCTCCAGCAGCGGGGCTGCGTATGCGCGGTGCTACCGACGCGGTGAAGCCGGATGATCGCCCCGAGGGCGGGCTGCTCAGGCGTCCTCCAGCATCGTCACCCTACCGAGCTCAGTCCTTCACGCAGTCGATGTGGTAGACAATCTTGCCATTCACCTCCTCTGCGACCAGGCCATGGATATCGGTCTCAAAGCCCGGGAAGTGTTTGTTGAACTCACGGGCGAACTTGAGATAGTCAACAATGGTCTTGTTGAAACGCTCGCCTGGGATCAAGAGCGGGATGCCCGGTGGGTAGGGCGTGACTAAGCTTGCGGTGATGCGCCCCTCAAGATCGTCAATCGGTACTCGCTCAATCTCACGATGGGCCATTTTGGCCCAGGCGTCGGCCGGGCGCATGGCGGGCACCATGTCCGAGAGGTACATTTCGGTGGTCAGGCGCGCTATATCGTACTGCTTGTACATATCGTGCAACTTGCGGCACAGGTCCTTGAGGCCCATGCGCTCGTATACCGGGTGTTTGGCGACAAACTCGGGCAGGATGCGCCATAGCGGCTGATTTTTGTCGTAGTCGTCCTTGAACTGCTGCAGGGCGGTGACCAAGGTGTTCCAGCGGCCCTTAGTGATGCCGATGGTGAACATGATAAAGAAACTGTAAAGTCCCGTTTTTTCCACCACCACCCCATGCTCGGCCAGGTACTTGGTGACCACGCCCGCTGGAATACCCCAGTCGGCGAAGTCGCCATCCACGTCCAGCCCTGGGGTGATCACGGTGGCCTTGATCGGATCGAGCATGTTGAAACCTTCGGCCAGATCGCCGAAGCCGTGCCAGCGGTCGCCCTTCTTGATCATCCAGTCCTCGCGCCGACCGAGCCCCTCCTCGGGGAGGTGATCCGGGCCCCAGACCTTAAACCACCAATCCGAGCCCCATTCCTCGTCCACCTTGCGCATCGCGCGGCGGAAGTTGAGCGCCTCGACCAGGGACTCCTCCACCAGCGCGGTTCCGCCCGGCGGCTCCATCATCGCCGCCGCTACGTCGCAGGAGGCGATGATCGCGTACTGCGGCGAGGTGGAGGAGTGCATCAGGTAGGCTTCGTTGAATACGTCACGGTCGAAGCGCTGCTCTTCGCAGTCCTGTACTAGGATCTGGGAGGCTTGGGAGAGGCCAGCGAGCAGCTTGTGGGTGGACTGGGTGGAGTACACCAGGGACTTCTTACAGCGCGGACGCCCCTCGCCGATGGCGTGGTAGTCACCATAGAACTCGTGAAAAGCGGCGTGGGGCAACCAGGCCTCATCGAAGTGCAGGTTCTCGATCTCCCCATCGAGCAGCTCCTTGATGGTCTCGACGTTGTATAGCACGCCGTCGTAGGTGGACTGGGTGATGGTCAGGATGCGCGGCTTCTTGTTTTTGACATGACGTGCGAACGGGTGCGCCTCGATCTTCTTCTGAATGTTCTCCGGCTTGAACTCCTCCAACGGGATCGGACCAATGATGCCGAAATGATTGCGGGTAGGGGTGAGGAAGACCGGGATCGCCCCCGTCATAATGATCGCGTGTAGGATCGATTTGTGGCAGTTGCGGTCCACCACCACGATGTCGCCCGAGGACACCACGCTGTGCCAGACCATTTTGTTTGAGGTGCTGGTGCCATTGGTGACGAAGTACAGGTGATCGGCATGGAAGATGCGCGCAGCATTGCGCTCCGAAGCGGCCACCGGCCCGGTATGGTCGAGCAGCTGGCCGAGTTCCTCGACCGCATTGCACACGTCGGCACGCAGCAGGTTCTCGCCGAAGAACTGGTGGAACATCTGCCCCACCGGGCTCTTCAGGAAGGCCACGCCGCCAGAGTGGCCGGGGCAGTGCCAGGAATAGGAGCCATCGGCCGCATAGCCGGTCAGGGCGCGGAAGAAGGGCGGGGCCAGGGTGTCGAGGTAGGCGCGCGCCTCACGGATGATGTGGCGCGCGACGAACTCCGGGGTATCCTCGAACATGTGGATGAAGCCGTGCAGCTCCTTCAGCACGTCGTTCGGGATGTGGCTGGAGGTGCGGGTTTCGCCGTAGAGGAAGATCGGAATGTCCGCGTTGCGGAAGCGGATCTCCTTAACGAAGCTGCGCAGCTGGCGCACCACGTGCAGCTCTTCCTCCGGCACGCCCGAATTGAACTCTTCATCGTCGATCGAGAGGATGAAGGCCGAGGCGCGGCTCTGCTGCTGGGCGAAGGTTGAAAGATCGCCATAACTGGTGACGCCCATGACCTCGACGCCTTCGTCCTCAATGGCCTTGGCTAAGGCGCGAATGCCGAAACCGCTCGCGTTCTCGGAGCGGAAGTCTTCGTCAATGATGACGATGGGGAAGCGAAATCTCATGGGCGGCCCTTCTTGGTGAGGTAAAGTGCGCGATGGCACAGCGTGCCAGATGGCAGAAGCACGTCAAACTTTTGCTTAACGCAGGGATTTTGCGAGACATTTTAACGAGGTGAAATGATGGGCTTCAAACGGGTGAGTGCGATGGTCTTGTTGACGATGAGCGCCGCAAGTGTCGGTGTGCGAGCCGACATGACGGGCGTGTACCGTCTAACGGATGACAAGCAAAAGACGTGGGCACGACGACGATTCAATACCGCGACGCACAGCACATTCGTTACGACTTCAAGGACCAAAAGCCCGATAAGGCCGGTGCGCTGCGGCTTCTCAAGGACAAGCTGTATGCTGTCACGCCACAGGGCGAAGTGCTGGATATGGCGATGGTGGCGGAGATTGCGGGTGCACTGGGTGATGTTTCAGCAGGCCAAGTTCAGTTTGGATGCGACCGGACAAAAGAGACCGTGGCAGGTGTACAAGGTGAGGTTTACCGTTGGAGCGATGGCACGCACGCTGGGGATGTTGTGCTTTCCGGGGATGCACGCGTCAAACAGCTGAATCAGGCGATGGAGCGGATGGGCGATCACATGCAGCCGTCCATAGGCGGCGCACAGGTTACAGCCACTTTTCATGATATACGCGCGCATCCGGCTCTACGTGACAAAGGCATCGTGCGTTTACAGGACACCGCCGGTAGCGGCATGCGCTTGATGGACATTACGGAGTTCCGGTTGGCTGACGCGCTGTTTGTGCTGCCCAAAAAGACGAATGCCATTGGTCTGCCGGGGTTGCCAACGGTCCGCTGTAGCGCCGATAGTGATCGCACGCGGTCTCGCCGTGCTCGTCACTGAGAATGCGCCCGCCTTCAAACGCGAAGCGAGGCCAGTTGCTTAGCCCTGCGCCATCGGCTAGCGGCGAGCCTCCAATTTGGTAGGACAAGCTGGCGACGTCCCTGGTGAAAAGGCTGACAGGAGCCTTTGTCGCCAATTGTTGCAGAGGGTTGCCAATTTTTAAGTTGGCTGCTCAGGGTGACTTGAGCCTGCGACGCATCAATCGAGGACGCGAGAGCAATCCGTTAGGATGCTGAAAAACTTATCCATGTATTTCTCAGCCCCACCGAATCCGTTGCTCGCCTGGATTCGATGGTTAAAGAACAATAAGTTGCGTGATTGATTTGCGTGCATAACATCGATCACTCGCCATGGTCGGCTGCCGCAATAAGTATTTCAGCAGCCTGCTATGGAATTATCGAAGTCTTGTCACTTGAATTCGGTAACGTTGAAGAACGTATGCAGTGAATCCTTTATGATCTCTTCAGAAAATTACTTGGTTCTTTTGGTTTTTTTAGCGGGAGCCTTTTCTACCGGCGTTTCTTCGGCTTGAACACCTAGCCGACCGCCTGTTCCCAGTCCACCTTTGACTTCTTGTGCCTTGTATTGGCGAATGGCGCGCACGATGTTATTAAAGGAATCCATGAATGCGGCAACGATAACCTTGCCTTCTGCGGTGTTGGCATAACCACCTAGACCGCCACGACCAGCGCCACCAAACAACCCACCCAACATGCCAAAGTCAGTGTTTTGCGCACTTCCTTCGGCCGCCGCAATCTGCACACTGGAACGGTTGTCAACCAGGGTCAGTAGGGTGCTGGCCTCTTTTGTATTGATGCTACCTCTAATAACCGCTCCAACCGGCCCCAGAAGCCCACCCAGCGCAGAGCCCATGCCTCCTGCGTTGTCATTGCTAAAGGTAATGGAGGGAATGAGGGTATAGTCCGCAGAAACGATCTGCCCTTTGCCAAAATTGGATGTGGCACGAAGTTCTCCGCTGTCACGCAGGGCGCGTTCACCCATTACTTGGTTCATACCGCGACCGCGCTCAACTACAACGAAGCAATTGGATTGCTGAATCATGAGCTTTAGCACGGGAGCTGTGGAGCCGAGGTGCATTTGCCCGGTAAGAATGCCATACCAAGGCGCTGTTGTATCCTCCTCAACAGCAATGGTTCCAAAAGGTGAGGCGCATTTCTCAAGCTGGCTGCTTTCACCCACGCTTGTTTCTCCCGCCGCAGAACCGGTCGCAACGGTTTTTGCTTTTTCGTTACCAACCTCCATGGTTGCACAGCCTGAGAGCAGAGTGATGAGGCCAAAAGCACTGATAAGGGAGAACTGACGAA
>JARJMX020000029.1 GCA_029335925.2 Gammaproteobacteria bacterium | reverse complement strand
CTTCGGGGCAGGTGGCGGCCATCTCCTCGGCCTCGTCCCAGTTTTCCTTGGTTGGCCGGTTGCGGATCACCAGTTTGAAGGCGCGATGTAGTTCACGAATGGTCTCCTCGGAAAAATTGCGCCGCTTAAGGCCATTCTTGTTGATCCCGATCGCCCGCGCGCGGGCGCCGTCGACCATCACAAACGGAGGAATGTCCTGGGTGATCTTGGTCGCGCCCCCCGCGAAGCTGTGCGCGCCGATACGGCAGAACTGGTGCACCACCGAAAAGCCGCTGAGGATGGCCCAGTCTTCCACCACGACATGCCCGGCCAGCGAGGCGCAATTGGCCATGATGACATGGCTGCCAATACGGCAGTCATGCGCCACGTGGGTGGTGGCCATGAACAGGTTGTCGTTGCCGATGACCGTCACGCCCTCGCCCTGGACGGTACCACGGTGGATAGTGCTCCCCTCGCGGATGATGTTGCGGTCGCCGATCTCGAGCCGGGTCGGCTCGCCAGCGTACTTGAGATCCTGCGGTGCCTCGCCAATCGAAGCGAACTGAAAGATTCGGTTATCATGCCCGATGCGGGTCGGGCCATTGATCACCACGTGCGGGCCAATCCAGGTGCCCTCTCCGATCTCAACCTCTGCGCCAATGACTGAGAACGGGCCGATGCTGACATGCTCGCCAATGCGCGCCTTAGGATGGATGACTGCGCGCGGGTCAATCATGCGGTGACATCCTTGGCAATGCACTTAATCGTGGCGCTGGCCGCCACCTCGTTACCGACCCTCGCCTCGCACTCGAAGATGCCAAGGTTACGGATCAGACGCTTCTGGCGCACGTGCAAGGTGAGTTGGTCACCCGGCTCGACGATACGGCGAAAAGCCACGTTGTCCAAGCCCACCAGCATGTAAAGGCTATCGTCGTTTGGCTTGTCACCTTGACTTGCGAAGGCAAGGATGCCGGTGGCCTGGGCCATAGCCTCGGTGATCAACACACCGGGCATGATCGGTCGTACTGGGAAGTGCCCCTGGAAATAGGGCTCATTGAAGGTGACGTTCTTGATCGCCATCAGGTAATCGTTCGGCGCCCAGTCGAGCACGCGGTCGACGAGCAGAAAGGGAAAGCGGTGCGGGAGGTGCTGCATGACCTCCTGGATATTGAATACGCGACTCACGCGTCACTCCTCTGATGAATCTTTGCTGCGCAACTTTCGCTCGAGGACCTCGATGCGGCGCGCCATGTCGTCAAGCTGTTTGAAACGGGCGGCATTGCGGCGCCAGTTCCGGTTGGTATCCAAAGGCGTGCCTGCAGAATAGATGCCAGGCTGATGAATGGAACGGGTCACCATCGACATGCCCGTGATCTGAACCCCGTCCGCAAGCTCGAGATGGCCGGCAAGGCCCACCCCGCCGGCGAGCATACAATGGCGACCAACACGAGAGCTGCCGGCAAGTCCTGCGCAGCCTGCGATGGCGGTGTGCTCGCCAATTGTTACATTGTGGGCGATCTGCACCAGGTTGTCGATTTTGACCCCGTCCGCGATGACCGTGTCGCCAAGAGTACCCCGATCCACCGTGGTGTTGGCGCCGATATCAACGTCATTGCCAATACGTACCCCGCCAAGCTGCGGCACCCGCTCCCAATGGCTGTGCGCATGCACTAGGCCAAAGCCATCGGAGCCGATCACCGCCCCAGGATGGATGATGCAGCGTGCCCCGATCGTCACCCCATCCAGCACTGTGACGCGAGCGACCAACTCAGTTCCCGCACCGATGCGGCTACCCTCCCCAACAAAGCATTGCGGCCCGATCTGAGCTCCAGCTTCAATCTTCGCTCCACGACCGACAACCGCCAAGGGACCGATCCAAGCCGAGGCATCGATCTCCGCGCCGCTTTCAATCCAAGCAGACGGATGAATACCCTGCCGGACAGGGCGGGGATGAAGCAGGCGCGCGGCGCGGGCAAAGCTCAACTGAGGGGTGTCGCTGACCAGACGCGGACCGGCATAGACCTGCTCGAAGACCGGCGGCAGGATCACCACCCCGGCTTTCTTGCTCTTAAGTGAGACAAGATAGGCCTGCTCCTGGACGAAACCGAGGGCACTTGGGTCGTCCTGCTCAAGCGCGGCAACGCGCAGAACTTCCTGGTCTGGATCACCCAGAAGCCGGGCCCCAAGGCGTTCCGCCAGTTCCCCTAGCCTCACCGTGGAAGCCTTCTTCCGAGCTCGCCTGGAACCGGCTTACTTAACCGTCTGCAGACGGTCGAGCACCTTGTTAGTGATGTCTACACTTGGGCCGGCATAGACCACACCGTCGCTGAGGATCAGGTCGTAGTCCTCGGCCTTGGCCATCTCGTTGATCACCTGGAATACGATGCGCTGAAGTTTGGCCAGCTCCTCGTTCTTGCGCAGGTTCAGGTCGTCGCGGAATTCCGCCTGCTGACGCTGCAGCTCACGCATGCGGCGATTCAGCTCGCGCTCCTGACGGGAACGCTCAGCCTCGCTCATGGCCGCGCCTTCGCGGGAGAGCTTCTGCTCCAGGGCTTGGGCGGCCTTCTGGTTTTCTACCAGTTCGCGCTCGCGGGCGGAGAACTCCTTCTCCAGCTGCTTGCGCGCAGCCTCGGCCTGCGGTGCCTTATCGAGCAGCATGGCCGAATTGACAAAGCCGACTTTGAGCTCCTTGGCCCAGGCACTGCCAGAGAGGGCCAGAGCCAGGGCTGCGGCAATGAGGGCGGTCTGCTTGAACACGGTTGAACTCCGATCTTGGTTTGGTTGGGTTGAATGGTTAGAAACCGGCACCAATGGCGAACTGGAACATCTGGGTGCGATCACCCGGCTTGTCATTCAGCGGCTGGGCCAAGCTCAAGGCCAGCGGGCCGATCGGCGAGAGCCAGACCAGCGACACGCCGGCGGACATGCGCAGCTCATCGGCCTTGAAGGCATCGTAGGACGAGAACACGTTGCCGATGTCATAGAACAGGCCCATGCGGACGTTTTTGGCGCTCTCCTCGCCGAGGAAGGGCAACGGGAAGATCAGCTCGACCGTACCCGCGAGCTTGAAGGCTCCGCCTAAAGCATTCCCTAGATTGTCGCGCGGCCCCAAGCTGTAATCCTCAAAGCCGCGTACCGAGCGGATACCCCCGGCGTAGTAGTTCTTGAACGGTGGGAGGGTGGTGGTGCGCTCGATGCCGTCCTTGTCAACATAGGTGTAGGCCTTGCCGTAGCTGTCACCGTACCCTACTAAGGCACCCACCTTGAACACATAGTTGGTGGCCAGGCTGAAATAATGGTCATGGCTAAGATTGGCCTTGTAGTATTCAAGACCACTGCCTGGCCCCGCGATCTCCAGACTCGCCAGGCTATAACCCCCGCGATTGGGGAAGATGGCGCGATCACGGGTGTCCCAGTACCAGCTCGGGGTGAGAGTGTAGAAGTTGTAACCTTCTTCCTTGACCCAGTCCGGCGAGTTACTGGTCCGCTTGAGCTGACTGTGATCCAGCCCCACCGCCAAGCGCACGCCGGTGTACTCGGACAGCGGGATGCCGAACCTCACGTCGCCGCCGTAGGAGTCCATTAGGTAACGACTGAGGGTGACTTTGGTGGCATCCATCTCCTTGAAGTAGACCGAGAAACCGCGGCTGATGCCATCCACCGTCCAGTAGGGATTGAGGTAGGAGAGGCTGTAGATGTTGCGCAGGCCGCTGCGCTCGATATTGAGCGACACATTGTTGCCGGTCCCCAGGAAGTTGGCCTGCGACAGCCCAAGGCTCAGCAGGAGGCCTTCGGACTGCGAATAACCCGCGCCGATGGTGAAGCTTCCGGACAGGCGCTCAGTCACGCCAACATTCAGATCAACCTGATCCGCCACTCCAGGAACCGGCTTGATCTCGATGGAGGCCGATTCGACATAGCTCAGGCGTTGCAGGCGCTCCTTGGAGCGCTCAACCTTCTCGCCAGAGAACCAGGC
>JARJMX020000008.1 GCA_029335925.2 Gammaproteobacteria bacterium | reverse complement strand
ATCGAAGCTGGCCACAGCGATGCAGCGTCGTGAGTGGGTCAGCGGCCTGTAGAAAGCGGCCAAATCCTTTGAGCTGCCTTGGCCTGTCAAACCCACCTTTACCACCGCGCCTACGGGCTAATGGGAAATCTGGGCTCATCTTGCACGGTACAATCCGCCATCAGCGGGATCACTCTCGAATCAGACTGGAAAACAGATTATATGCGAGTTACAAGCTCCGCCGACCCGGTTACCGTGAAATATCCAGGTTAGCCTGTGCGCGCGGCTGGCTCGCTGGGTGCTGCTGCCCATGATCGCCATCCTGGTGATCTCGGCGATCCTGGTTTGAGGTGCGCCCGCTGGTCGAGGAAATCAATGCGCTGCTGGAACGTCTTGCCCATACCCAGGAGACACAACGTCGGTTCATCGCCGATGCCGCCACCAGCTCCGCCCCCCTGGCCAGCCTGCGCGCCTATGCCGAACTCGCCGCGCGGGTTGAAGGGGACACCTCCCTCTTGCGGCATGACCTTGACCGGCTACGCGCCGCCACCGAACGCGCCGCACACCTCGTCCAATAGTTGCTCGGCCTGGCCCGTACCGAATCGGGCACCGAAGCGGGATTGCGGCGGGAGCGGGTGCGGCTCGACGCGCTCATCCGCGAGCGCGCACCGGACTGGCTGCATCGTGCCGATGCCCGGCAGCAAAACCTGGAGTTCATCGTCGAACCTGGCGAGGTCATCGGCGCCCCCTCATCGGCGAACTCATGGACAAGCTCGTGGACAACGCCCTGCGTTATGCCCCAGCAGGCGGTGACATCCTCATCCGCACGGCCCTGATCGATCAGGCCATGCTGTTCGAAGTCGAAGACAGCGGTCCCGGCATCCCACCGGCCCAACGCGAGGTGATGTTTGAACGTTTCGTGCGCTTGCCTGGCAGCCCCGAGGGCAGTAGCGGACTTGGGCTTACGATCGTTCGCGGCATCGCTCGACTGCATGATGCCCGGATTGAACTACATTCCGGCCTTCAAGGGCGGGGAACCCGCTTTCGTGTGCTCTTCCCTGCCCCGCCCAAAGATTCTCCGCCCATTGTTGCCTCCCATACGGCCTGCTAAGGTTACCCCTTCCCCCGAAATGAAGAACCTCCATGCTGCATATTTATGGCATCTCCAACTGCGGCACGGTGAAGAAGGCCCGTGCCTGGCTTGAGCAACGCGGACTGCCCTATGACTTCCATGACTTCAAAAAGGACGGCGTACCAAAGGATCATCTGCTGGCCTGGGAAAGCAGCCTTGGCTGGGAGAAGCTGCTGAAAAAGACCGGCACCACCTGGCGCACCCTGCCGGAGGAGGCCAAGGCGGGGCTTAACCGCGACAAGGCCCTCGCCCTGCTGCGTAGCCAGCCCAACCTCATCCGCCGCCCGATCGTCGAGCTACCCGACGGCCGCCTGTTGGTGGGCTTTGTGGAGGCCGAATACGAAACCACCTTCAAGGAATAAATCATCATGTCCGACGTCCTCAGGCTCGCCAGCGACCTCATCGCCCGCCGTTCCGTCACCCCCGACGACGCCGGCTGCCAGACCATGCTCGCCGCCCGGCTGGAAAGGCTCGGTTTCCGTATCGAATTGATGAATGCAGGCGCCGTGACCAATCTGTGGGCACGTCGCGGCAACCAGAGGCCGCTGGTGGTCCTTGCCGGCCACACCGACGTGGTGCCGCCCGGGCGCGAGGAGGCCTGGACTTCGCCGCCATTCCATCCGACCGTGCGCAACGGTCTGCTGTACGGCCGTGGCGCGGCGGACATGAAGGGCGGCCTTGCCGCGCTCATCATCGCCGCCGAGCGCTTCGTGCAGCGCCATCCCGACCATCCGGGCTCCATGGCCTTCCTTTTGACCTCGGATGAGGAAGGCGCGGCGGTGGATGGCACGGCCAAGGTCATCGAGGCGCTTGAGCATCGGGGCGAGAAGATCGACTACGCCATCGTCGGCGAACCCACGAGCCGCACGGTGCTGGGCGATGAATTCAAAATCGGCCGCCGCGGCTCGCTCACCGGCAATCTGATCGTGCAGGGCGTGCAGGGTCATGTCGCCTATCCGCACCTGGCCGATAACCCGGTGCATCGCGCCGCCCCGGCGCTGGCGGAGCTGGCCGCCACCGTGTGGGACGAAGGCAACGCGCACTTCCCGCCTACGAGCTTCCAGATCGCCAATATCCACGCCGGCACTGGGGCCAACAACGTCATCCCCGGGGAGCTGTTCGTGCAGTTCAACTTCCGCTTCAACACCGAGTGGACCGCCGAAGGGCTACAGGCGAAGGTGGATGAGATTCTGAGGCGCCACAGGCTGAACTATGCCATCGACTGGAACCTCTCCGGCCACCCCTTCCTCACCCACGCCGATGGGCGGCTGGTCGAGGCCGTGCACACGGCGATCCGCGACGTGCTCGGCATTGAGACGACCCCCTCCACCTCGGGTGGCACTTCGGATGCTCGCTTCATCGCCCCCACCGGTGCGGAGGTGATTGAGCTCGGCCCGCTCAACGCCACCATCCACAAGGTGAACGAGTGCGTCGGCGTCGAGGACCTGGACCGCCTGGCGACGGTCTATGAGCGCATTCTCGACCTGCTCCTGCTCGACGAGGAAGGCGCCTGACATGGACCTGTGGATGCTGCTGAAGGCCGCTGTGCTGGGCCTGATTGAGGGTGCAACCGAATTTCTGCCCATCTCCTCCACCGGGCACCTGATCATCGCCCAGGACCTTTTGGCCTACAACGACGAGGCGGGCAAGGTCTTCACCATCGCCATCCAGCTCGGGGCCATCCTGGCGGTGTGCTGGCATTACCGTGCGAAGATCTTCACCGTGGTCAGGGGCCTTCCCCATGAAGCGACGGCCCAGCGCTTTGCCATCAATCTCATCATCGCCTTCATCCCCGCCATGGTGTTCGGCCTGCTGTTCCACAAGCTGATCAAGGACCACCTGTTCAGCCCGCTGACCGTGGCGGGGGCCCTGATCGTGGGTGGCATCGTCATCCTGCTGGTGGAGCGCTTCAAGCCCGCCCCGCGCATCCACACTGTGGACGAGATGCGCTGGGGCGATGCCTTGAAGGTCGGGCTGGCGCAGAGTGTGTCGCTCTTTCCGGGCACCTCGCGCTCCGGCGCCACCATCATGGGCGGGATGGTGTTCGGCCTCTCGCGCACCACGGCCACGGAGTTCTCCTTCTTCCTCGCCATTCCCACCATGTTCGCCGCCGTGACTTACGATCTGTACAAGCACGCCGGGCAGCTCAACGGGGAGGACATGGGCATGATCGCGACAGGGTTTGTCATGGCCTTCATCTCCGGACTCGCCGCGGTGCGCTTCCTGCTGCACTACGTCTCCAGCCACAGCTTCGTCGGCTTTGCCTGGTACCGTATCGTGTTCGGCAGCCTGGTGCTGCTCTACTTCCTATAACCGCACCACCGCCGAGGCCGCGCATGTCCCGCGCCTTGACGCCGTTCGAATCCCGCTGGCTGGCCGAGGTCATCCGTCAGCACGAGGCGGCAAAATCGCCGCTTGAGGATGGGGATCTCCTTCCCCAGGTGCTCAAGGCGCCTGCTGATGCCGAGACACGCATCCTGCGCCGCGCCGAGCTCATCGGCGCGCGCGAGGGCTGGCTTGCTGGCATCACGACCTGGCGCGAGCACGCCCGCACCACCCTGCTGATCCTGGCCCTGATCGCCCTCATCAGCGGCTTCGGTGCCGCCCTTAGCGTGATGGGGACGGGCGAGAGGCCGGTCAATGTGCTCTGGCTGCTTGGCAGCCTGCTCGGCGTGCATCTGTTCAGCCTCGCCCTGTGGCTGATCGGCATGATGGCCGATGGCCAGGGCGGCGGGGCGCTGCTCGGCCGGGCCTGGTGGTGGCTGAGCGACCACCTGGGCGCACTCGGCATGGGCCGAAAGCGGGACGCGGTGATCGGCGGGGCCCTGCTCCATCTGCTGGCGCAGCACGGCTTGCTGCGCTGGGTCAGCGGTGCGATCAGCCACCTGCTCTGGCTGATCGCCCTGCTCGGCGCCCTCGTCGGGCTGCTGCTGGCCCTCGCCCTGCAGCGCTATGCCTTCATCATCGAGACCACGATTCTGCCCTCGGAGGTGTTCGTGGAACTGACCGCCGCCCTCGGCTGGCTTCCCGCAAAGCTCGGGTTCGCCATCCCGGATGCAGACATGGTGCGTGCCAGTGGCGAGGGGCTGCCACAGATGGAGGCCGCGCGGCGCGCGTGGTCCTCCTGGCTCGTGGGCTGTGTGGTGGCCTACGGTATCCTGCCGCGTCTGCTGCTGTGGGCAGGCTGCCAATTTCTGTGGATGCGCGGCCGCAGCCGCCTGCGCCTCGACCTGAATCTTCCGGGCTACGCCGCGCTGCGCGCCCGCCTGCTGCCCGCAAGCGAGCGCATCGGCGTCGTCGATCAGGCCCCGAGCAGCCTGCCGGGTGCGCGCATCCAAGCGCATACCGCACACCGTGGCCAAGCGCACCTGCTGGTCGGGCTCGAACTGGGCGGCGATATCGCCTGGCCGCCCACCGGGGCCAGCGCCGTTTCGTACTGGCCGGTGGTCGATGCACGCGAGGAACGTCAGCGCTTGCTCGAGGCGCTACGAACCCATCCCCCGGCCCGCCTGCTGGTCGCCCTCGATGCGCGCCTCTCGCCTGACCGGGGCACCCTGCGCTATCTCACCGAGCTGGCCAACCATGCCGACGCCACACATGTCTGGCTGATCGGCCACGAACCTCGGGATGCGGAGCGCATCGGCTACTGGCACGAGGCCCTGCAATCCATCGGCCTGCCCCCCGATGCTGTCATGGATGACGAGCAACGCGCTCTCCACTGGCTGGAGCACGGCTCATGAGCACACCCCTGCACCTCGCCGTCGTCGGACACACCAACACCGGCAAGACCTCGCTGCTGCGCACCCTAACCCGCGATACGGACTTCGGTGAGGTCTCTGCCCGACCAAGCACCACCCGCCATGTCGAAGGTGCACGCCTGCTGGTCGAAGGCGAGCCGATCATCGAGCTCTACGACACCCCGGGGATGGAGGATGCCATGGGGCTGCTTGCGGCCGTGGAAAGTCTGGTGAAGCCGGGGGAGCGGCTGGACGGACCAGACCGTATCGAGCGCTTCCTGCACTCGCCCCTTGCCACCGAGCGTTTTGAGCAGGAGGCCAAGGTATTGCGTCAATTGCGAAAGAGCGACGCGGCGCTGGTCGTCATCGACGCGCGCGACCCGGTGCTGGCCAAATACCGCGACGAGTTGACCCTGTTCGCCGCCTGCGCCCGCCCCCTGCTACCCGTACTCAACTTCGTGCACAGTCCCGCGAGCCGCGAGATGGAATGGCGCGAGGCCTTGGCCCGGCTTGGCCTGCACGTCATGGTCCGCTTCGACACCGTGGCCCCGGAGGTCGATGGCGAGCGCCGCCTGCTGGAAAAGCTCATCACCCTGCTCGATGCCCATCGCCTGCCGCTCGAACGCCTGCTGAAGGCCCGCGAGGCGGAGGCGCGCGAGCGCATGGCCGCGGGCTATCGTCTCATCGCCGAGTTGCTGATCGACGTCGCCGCCTGCCGCGTGATGGTCAAGCATGATGAGGAGGAGGCAATCCGCCGGCAGGTCGAGCTGCTGCGCGAGCGCATCCGGCAGCGTGAGCAGGCCTGCGTCGCCGCCCTGCTTAAGCTTTACCGCTTTCGCCCCGGCGACGTCGACATGGCGGCCATCCCCCTGGTCGAGGGGCGCTGGAAAGAAGATCTGTTCAGTCCTGACGCCCTGCGTGGCATGGGGATACACCTGGGAAAGGGGGCAGTGGCGGGGGCCATCACCGGCATCGGCATCGACCTGATCGTCGGCGGACTCACGCTCGGCGCGGCCACCGTGGCAGGCGCCGTTGCGGGCGGCTTGTGGCAGGTGTTCGGCCATTATGGCGAGCGTCTCGTCGGCAGGCTGCGCGGCTTCCGCAGCCTGACCGTGGACGACGCCATCCTGCGCCTCTTGGCCGTGCGCCAGCGTTGGCTGCTCGCGGCCCTCGACCGACGTGGCCATGCAGCGATCGAGCCCCTCCGGCTCGAAGCCCCGGACGTGAAGCGCTGGCGCACAGGGCCGCTGCCCAAAGCCCTCCAGTCCGCACGCCAGCATCCGCAGTGGTCTGCGCTCAACGAGGGCTTCCAACCGGAGGCCGCGCGCGAGAAGGCCATCGCGGAGCTGGCCAAACAGCTTGCGGAAGAGCCGCCCACGCCATGAAAAGCGCGTGGCCTGCTACCATCCTTCGCTCATGACAGGAGGATGCATTCGGATGTGCGGCATTGCAGGTGAATTGCGTTTCGATGGCCAGCAGGCAGACCTTTCCGCCCTCGCCCGCATGATGGGCCAGGTGGCGCGGCGCGGCCCGGACCACGCCGGCAGTTTCAGCGACGGACCCTTAGGGCTTGGCCACCAGCGTCTGTCCATCCTCGATCTGTCCATCCACGGCCACCAGCCCATGGTGGACCGTGAGGCGGGACTTGTGCTGGCGTTCAACGGCACAATCTACAATCACCCGGAGCTGCGCCACGAGCTGCGCCATCGCGGCTACCGCTTCAACTCCAGCGGCGATACCGAGGTCATCTTGCGTGCCTGGGCCGAATGGGGCCCGGAGTGTGTGAAGCACTTCCGCGGCATGTTCGTCTTCGCCCTCTGGGAGATGGCCTCCCGCCGCCTGTGGCTGGTGCGCGACCGCTTCGGCATCAAGCCGCTCTACTACAGCAAGGATGGCGCACGTATCCGCTTTGCATCGAGCAGCCAGGCCCTGCTGGCGGCAGGCGGTGTGGATCCCTCCATCGACCCCGTCGCCCTGCACCACCAGTTCACCCTGCACGCGGTGGTGCCCGCGCCGCGCACGGTGTTAAACGGCATCCGCAAGCTGCCACCCGCGCACATGCTGCGCATCGACATCGACGGCACGGAACAGCTTTCCCGCTACTGGGAACTGACCGCCCACCGTCCGACCGACGAGCTGAGCGAGGACGAATGGGTCGAGGCCCTGCGCGGCAAGCTGGTGGAGACCACCGCCCGCCATCAGGCCATTGCCGATGTGCCTGTGGGTGTGCTGCTCTCCGGCGGGCTCGATTCCAGCCTCTTGGTGGGTCTCTTGGCCGCCCACGGTACCCTCCCCCGCACCTTCTCGATTGGCTTTGAGGACCAGCCGGAGGAGAAAGGCAGCGAGTTCGAATACTCCGACCTCGTGGTCGAGCGCTTCGGCACGCAGCACACCAAGATCCACATCCCCAACGACCAGGTGCTCACCCGCCTGCCGGAAGCTGTCGATGCAATGAGCGAGCCGATGGTCGGCCAGGACGCGGTCGCCTTTTATCTTCTGGCCGAGCAGGTCAGCCAGCACGTCAAGGTGGTGCAGAGCGGCCAGGGGGCGGACGAGGTGTTCGCAGGCTACTTCTGGTATCCCAAGATGGCCGCCGCCCAGGGGACGGACCTGGAACGCTTCGCCCCGTACTATTTCGACCGCGACGACGCCGAGTTCCAGGGCATGGTCACCCCGCCCTACCGTGGCGAGGACCACACCGGCCGGCTCGTCAGCGAGCGCCTCGCCGCCCTTCGGGGTGACACCTTCATCGACCGCGTGCTGGCCTTCGATGTCACCACCTTGATTGTGGACGACCCCATCAAGCGCGTGGACAACATGACCATGGCCTGGGGCCTGGAGGCTCGTGTGCCCTTCCTCGACCACGAGCTGGTCGAATTGGCGATGCAGATCCCGCCGAAGCTCAAGATCGCCGATGGCGGCAAGGGCATCCTCAAGAAGGTTGCGCGCGGCATGATTCCGGATGGCGTGATCGATCGGCCCAAGGGCTATTTCCCGGTGCCTGCGCTCAAGTTCGTGCGCGGCGCGTTCCTCGATTTCATGCGCGACATCCTCAACAGCCAGGCCTGCCGCGAACGCGGGCTGTACGAGCGCGCCTACGTGAACAAGCTCTTGAGCGAACCCGACCAGCACTTTACTCGCCTGCTGGGCAGCAAGCTCTGGCACTTGGCCCTGCTGGAGCTGTGGTTCCAACGCAATGTAGACCGGCGGCCGGGCTAGCCTGCCTTGGGGGGCAAGCCTCCTGCCTGTAGAAGGCCCGCTGCCGAGCCGATTTTTCAGTGCCGAGCAGGCGGAGTGCCGCTTTTACACTCAAGGGGTGCTGCAGCGGATTGTGCAACGACCTAAAGTCGATCCTTCCCCGCCGCGACTGCCCACGGCTGCCGATGCTCGGGGGCAAGGCGCATCTGGCGATAGTCAAAACGTGCCGGATGAACGGCGTGCTCGAGGTCCACGGTCAGGGGCAAGGGGTCGCCTGCAAGAGCGCTTGCAATCAGTTCGCCAAGCAGCGCGGACCACACCAGCCCGCGCGCGCCATGGCCGGTGGTCACCCACAGGCCGGGATAAAGCTGCGCCGGTCCAAAACGCCGGGCCGGCCAGCCAAGATGAAGGCCCTCAAAGTCCTGACGGAAGGCCTGCGCATCGTGCAACGGGCCGGCCACAGGTAGGCGGTCGGGCGTGGCGCAGCGGTGGCTGACCCGCCCGGTAAGGCGTTCCGGTGTAAGCCCAGCCCAGTCCGGCAGGATGCTTTCCAGGCGCTCGATGTTGCCGAGGTGATCCTCAAGGCGCAGAGCCAGATCAAACACACCGTGGGCAAAGCTTGCGCCGAAGCAGTGCAGCCCCTCACGCGCGGGGATCACATATCCCTCGCGGCAGGCCACCGCATGCAGGTCCCGTCCTGCAAACGCCGGAGTGAGGCTGATCTGGCCGCGCACCGGATCGAGCGGCAAGGCGCCCGGCAGCAACTTATTCACCGCGCAGGCATTGGCCAGGATCAAGGTGCCGGTCTCGGCTACGCAGCTTCCGCCTTCATCCCACACCCGCCAGCGTTCCCCGGCGCGCTCGATGTGCTTCACCCCCACCGAGGTCGTAAGCTCAATGCCGGAATGATCGAGCAGCGCGCGCACGGTATTGGGCGGATTGACCCAGCCGCCCCCGGGAAACCACCAGCCTGGCTGCTCCACCCGTGCCCCGATCAGGGATGAGCCCTCCTCAGGCTCGACCCAGCGGGCGAAATCCGCAGGAAGGTTCAGGCGTGCGGCGATCTTGAGCTGCTGTGCGGCATGGCGTTCGTTGCGGGCCAGCCGCAGCACACCGGTCGGATGCCAGTCGATCTTAGGATGCTGGCGCGCCAGCCGATGGAGGGTGCGCCGTGCGTAGCCCAACCCGAGGCTGGCGAGGCGGCTGAGGTTATTCCACTCTGCACTCAGCACAGGCAGCAGAATGCCGGCGTGGTTGCCTGAGGCTTCCTGGGCCGGCAGCGCATGGCGCTCCAGCACCCGGACCGTCCAGCCGCGCTCGGCCAAGCGTCGCGCGACCGAGGCCCCGGCTATACCCGCACCGATGACGACGGCCTCGCGGGATGCGGCAGGACTCCCGCGCGGGAACCAAGGCCGATCATCCTCGGAGGGACTCTCACCCGCCAGATGCCCCACCAACATCTCTCGCTTGCGCCCGAACCCTGCGCGCTTATCAAACGCGAATCCTGCCGCGGCCAGTCCGTCGCGCACCATGCGCGCACAGGTGAAGGTGGCGAAGGTCGCCCCGGGAGCGGACAAGCGGGCTATGGCCTCAAACAGCGGCGGTTGCCACATCGCCGGGTTCTTTGCCGGAGCAAAGCCATCCAGAAACCAGGCGTCCACCCGTGCGCGGGCCAAAGGCAGGATCTCCAGCGCATCGCCAAACAGCAGGGTGAGGTGAACGCGGCCACCCGCCAATTCCACGCGGTGACTGCCTGGGATCAGGTCGGGGTAGTTCGCGATCAACTCGTCCGCTAAGTCCGCCAAGGGGTGCTCGGCGGGGTACAGCCGCTTGAGGTCGTCCTTGGGGATCGGATGCTTCTCCACCGTCACCACGTGCAAACGGGCATGCCCGGGGGCAGTGTCGAGGAACAGTCGGGCGGCCGCCAATACGTTCTGTCCGGTGCCAAAACCGGTCTCGCCGATGACAAAGCGCTCCCGGTTCAGCCAGCGCTCCGGCAAGCCGTTGCCCTGCAGGAAGACGTAACTGGTCTCGGCCAGGCCACCATCGGCGGAGTAGTAGACGTCGCCGTAGTCGAGGCTTCGGGGCACGCCGTGTCCATCCAGCTCAAGCCGCGCTGGAGAAAAGCTCTCATTCGCCATGCAGAGTCACCACGATTTCGCGGGTATGTGGCTTGGTGCGGTGTTCATACAGGTAGAGCCCCTGCCAGGTGCCGAGGCCGAGCACACCGTCGACAATAGGCACCGTCAGGCTCACCTCGGTGAGCATCGTGCGCAGGTGGGCGGCCATGTCGTCCGGGCCCTCCAGATCGTGCTGGTAGCGGGGATCGCCATCCGGCACAGTGCGCACGAACCAACCCTCGATGTCCGCGCGCACCTCGGGCGAGGCGTTCTCGCAGATCATCAGTGCACAGCTGGTATGGCGCACGAACAGGTGGCACAGGCCCGTGCGCAAACCGCTCTCCTGCACTATACGCTCTACCAGTGGCGTGATGTCTTGGGTGCCGCGCCCGCGTGTCGCAAGCCGTATGATGCTTTGCCGCATTTCATTCCTGTCTGAATCGCAAAATTCGTTATATTCTGAGCAGGTACAGACCAAGGCTCCAGCATGACTGGCATTCGCAAAGATTTTCGCCTCTCCTTCATGGCGGATGCTCTGATTGAGACCAATACAGAGCGCATCCAGGTCCGTGTTCTGGACATTATGGGGGAAGATCACATCCTCACGTGCTTCCGAACATCGCCAGCAGCCCCTCCAAGGCGGCCATGACCGCTTGGGCGCGCACCGCCTCGCGATCTCCAGCAAACAGGAAGTGCCGCGTCATCGTCTCACCGTGACGCCGTGACCAGGCCATCCACACCGTTCCGACCGGCTTGGTGGGCGTGGCCCCGCCCGGCCCGGCAATGCCGCTGATGGCTACGCTCACGTCCGCCAAACTGTGCAACAAGGCGCCTTCGGCCATCGCCCGGACCGTCGCCTCGCTGACCGCACCATGCTCCTCCAGTGTCTCTCGCCTCACCCCCAGCATGTCCTGCTTGGCGGCATTGCTGTAGGTGACAAAGCCACGATCAAACCAGTTGGAGCTGCCCGCCACATCGGTCACCGCCTTAGCCAGCCAGCCGCCGGTGCAGGACTCCGCCGTCGCCATCATCATGCCCTGCTGCACCAGCAAGGCGCCAAGCTGCTGTGCCAGCTCGCCAATCCGCTTTTCATTGTTCATCGCGCACCCCCGGATCTCGCGGTTAGAATGCCCTGATTATGCACAAGCCGACGCTGGATCTTTCCGCCCACACGCCGATGATGCGCCAGTACCTGACGCTCAAGGCGGATTTCCCCGACACCCTGCTGTTTTACCGCATGGGTGACTTCTACGAGCTGTTTTATGAAGACGCCCGTAAGGTGGCGGCCCTGCTCGACCTGACCCTCACCCACCGCGGTCAGTCCGCGGGCGAGCCGATCCCGATGGCGGGCGTGCCCTACCACGCAGCCGAGAGCTACCTCGCCCGCCTGGTGAAGATGGGCGAGTCGGTGGCGATTTGCGAGCAGATCGGCGATCCAGCCACCAGCAAGGGCCCGGTGGAGCGTAAGGTGGTGCGCATCATCACCCCCGGAACCCTGACCGACGAGGCCCTGCTGGAAGACAAGCGCGACAACCTACTCGCCGCCATAACAC
>JARJMX020000214.1 GCA_029335925.2 Gammaproteobacteria bacterium | reverse complement strand
TCCTCCGACCAGGCGAGGGTGAGGTGGAGGTAGGCGCCGAGCTCGGCTCGCCCCAGGATGGTCAAGGAATCAAGCCTCACAGGGTAGACGCTCGGAGCGTGCCTTAAGAAAGTCGCGCAGGACGCGCAGGAACTCGTTGGGAGTCTCGACATGCGGCCAGTGATGGGCCAGCGGCAGGCTGACCACACAGGCCCCCGGGAAGCTTTGGTGGATCAGGCCGAGGTCGGCGTCACGCACGTAGTCCGAATGCCCGCCGCGGATGAACAAAGTCGGCCCCTCATACAACCGATCGAGGAAGGGCATGGCGTTGAGCTCCTCGTACGCCTCCTCCAGCCCGGTCAGGTTCAGTCGCCAGTGGAACCGTCCATTGCCATCCCGCACGAGATTGGTCACAAGGAACTCACGAACCTCCGGGTTGGAGATGTACGCGGCCATCGCCTCGCTGGCCTCGCGCCGCGAGCGGATGCGGGTCAGTGGCACGGCATGCATGGCGGCAAAGAGGTCAAGGTGCAGAGGCGAGTAGGCGCGCGGGGCGATGTCCACCACAGTCAAGCTGTCAATACGCTCAGGTGCTTGGCTGGCGAGCAGCATTGCCGCTTTGCCGCCGAGCGAGTGGCCCAAAATATGGGCATGCTTATGGCCCAAATCATCCATCAGGGTCAAAGTGTCACCCGCGATGTCCTGATAGCGGGTCGTGGGCGCATGCGGGGATTGGCCGTGATTGCGCAAATCAGGCAAGATGACCTGCCAGGTATCGGCCAGGCGCTGGGCGATGCTGCGCCAGTTCGCGCCCGAGCCGAACAGGCCGTGCAGGATGATCAGCGGCTCGCCCCGCCCCAAGGTTTCGTAATGCAGCTTCACGTGGGTGTCCGAGCGGAAGGTGCGGGCAAGGATACCATCACGGCGATTCATGCCCGTAGAGCTTGTGGTATAGGCCTCGCTGCTCCAGCAGCTTTGCGTGCGCCCCCTGTTCGACGATGCGGCCGTTCTCGAACACCAGCACCCGATCGGCTTGCCGCACGGCGGACAGGCGGTGGGCAATGATGAGCACGGTGCGATCAGCCAGGGCACGGCGCAGGTTGCTGTGCACTTTGGCCTCGGTGACGTTGTCGAGCATGGAGGTCGCCTCGTCGAGGATGACCACACTGGGGTTGGTCAGCACCATGCGGGCAATGGCCAGCCGCTGGCGTTGCCCGCCGGAGAGGCGCACGCCCTGGTGGCCGACCTGGGTGTCGAGTCCCTGCGGGAGGGCCTCGACGGTCTCGCGCAGCTCGGCCACTTCAAGGGCGTGCCAGAGCGAGGCGTCGGGCATGTCGCGTCCCAGGGTGAGATTGGCACGCACCGTGTCATTAAACAGCGCGGGCTGTTGCAGCACCACCGCCACGTGCTCACGCACCTTGGCAAGGCCGATTTGTTCGATGGGGATGCCACCGTAAAGCACTTGCCCGGACTGCGGGGTGTAGAGGCCGAGCAGCACCTGGGCGAGGGTCGACTTGCCGCCACCGCTGGCACCGACCAGGGCGACCTTTTCTCCGGGGGCGATGTCGAGGCTCACGCCATCCAGTACCGGTTGGTCCTCCCGATAGGCAAAGCGCACATCGCGCAGGGCCACGCCCACGGCCGTCTGTCCGGCGAACGGGTCCTGCAAGGCCGGGTAGACAGGCTCCTCATGCAGGGCGACCAGCTCGTTCAGACGCGCAAGCGCGGCCTTCGCCCCGTACCATGAGAATTGCACGCTCAAGAGTTCCTGCACCGGCCCCATCATGAACCATAGGTAGCCGAACACGCCGATCATCACGCCAATGGACAGATCGGAGAACACCACGGTGAGCATCGCCACCGCGCGAAAGACATCGAAGCCGAACAAGAACACCATGAACGACAGGCGGTTCATCGCATCGCTCTGCCAGGCCTGGGCGATGGCGGTGTCCTTCACCGTCCGCGCCCGCTCGATCACCCGCGCAAGGTAATGCCGCTCGCGGTTGGCGGCACGGATCTGCTGGATCACCTCCAAGGTCTCGGTTAGCGACTGCTGGAAGAGCTCAAAGGCGGAGTTCTCGCGTCGCTTAAGCTCCTTCACCCGCTTGCCGAGCTTCATCGTCAGCAGGATCACCAAGGGGTTGAACAGCAGGATGATCAGGGCGAGCGGCCAGTGCAGCCACAGCAGCACGGCCGCCGTGCCGACCAGTATCAACACGTTGACCAGAAAGCGCGCCACCGTCTGGCCGATAAAGGTGTCGATGGTCTCGACATCGGTCACCAGACGCGAAGTGGTGCTGCCGCTGCCGAGGGTCTCGTACTCGGCCATCGCTATCCGGCCGAGTTTTTCGAGCAGAGCCTGTCGCAGGCGGTAGCTAATATCCTTGCTGATCCGGGTAAAGGCACGCGTCTGCCAGACGTTCAAGCCCAAGGCGGCGATGCGCAGCACCAGGGTCAGCAGCATCACCGCTGTCACGTACAGCACTGGCCCATGCCAGGACGCGGGGAAGATCGCCTGGGTGGCGTGCACCAGTGTGCCGGGCTGGTTCAGCAGCACCTCGTCGACCAGCAGGGGTAGCAGCAGGGGCAGGGGAATGCTCACCGCCGCGGCGAGGATAGCGACGATGTGCGCCTGTATCAGCGCGGCGCGGTGATGCAGCGCCCAGTCGAGGATGCGGCGCCAGGTGAATGTGTGGTCGGTCTGCACGGGTTATGCTTTGTCGATGGGCATTGCTGAGGAGTACACCATGCGCACTAGTCTAACCATGTTTGTCCTAGCGGGCGTGGTCTTGCTGCTGTCTGCCTGCGGCCAGAAGGGTGATCTCTACCTTTCCGACACCCTGGCCCAGAAGGGAGGACAGAAGGAGGACATGGCCGAAAAGGCGGCACGGTAAGATAATCGCCCGACTTTTTTCTGCCGGGCCGATCCGATGACCTCTCCCATGGAAGCCTTCCCGCGCCGCGACGGTGCCTTGCACGCCGAGGGCGTGCCGCTTTCCGCTGTGGCTTCCGCCTACGGCACACCGACCTACGTCTATTCCCGCGCCGAGATTGAGGCCCGCTTCCGTGCCTACGACGCGGCCTTCGGTCGTCACCCGCACCTGGTCTGCTTCGCGGTCAAGTCGAACAGCAATCTTGCGGTGCTCAACCTCTTGGCACGTCTGGGGGCGGGTTTCGACATCGTCTCGGGCGGCGAGCTGGAGCGCGTGCTGGCGGCAGGTGGTGCAGCGGGCAAGGTGGTGTTCTCCGGCGTCGGCAAGAGCCGCGCGGAGATGGCGCGCGCGCTGGAGGTCGGCATCCGTTGCTTCAATGTCGAATCCCTGCCGGAGCTTGAGCGCCTCAACGAGGTGGCGCTTGCGCACGGCAAGCGCGCCCCGGTGTCCTTGCGCGTCAACCCGGACGTGGATGCCAAGACCCATCCCTACATCTCCACCGGCCTGAAGGAGAACAAGTTCGGCATCGCCATCGAGGACGCCGAGGCGGCCTACCTGCGCGCCGCCGCGTTGCCGGGGCTTAAGGTGGTCGGCGTGGACTGCCACATCGGCTCGCAGCTGACCGAGCTGCGCCCCTTCATCGATGCGCTCGAGCGCGTGCTGGCGCTGGTCGAACGGCTCGCGGCGCAGGGGGTGAGGCTGCACCACCTGGACCTCGGCGGCGGTCTCGGCATCCGTTACCGCGACGAGACCCCGCCGGCGCCGGCCGAGCTGGTCGGCGCGCTGATGGACCGCCTTGGGCAGACCGGCTACGAGATCATCGTCGAGCCGGGCCGCTCCATCGTCGGCAACGCCGGCGTGCTGCTGACCCGCGTGGAGCTGCTCAAGCACAGCCCGCACAAGGACTTTGCCGTCGTCGACGCGGCCATGAACGACCTGATGCGTCCGGCGCTATACGGCAGCTGGATGGACATCCAGCCGGTAGAAGCCCGGGAGGGCGAGCCGCGCGAGTACGACGTGGTCGGTCCCGTGTGCGAGACCGGCGACTTCCTCGGCAAGAGTCGCCGCCTGGTTCTGGCCGAGGGTGACCTGCTGGCGGTCATGGGCGCGGGGGCGTATGGCTTCACCATGAGTTCCAACTACAATACCCGTCCGCGGGCCGCCGAGGTGATGGTCGATGGCTCGACCATGCACCTGGTGCGCGAACGCGAGCACCTGCCCGACCTGTGGCGCGGGGAACACCTGCTGCCGTGACCATGATCGATTGGGCCCACATCCACGCGGCGCTCTGGCGTGCCCGGCGCCAGGTCCTCAAGCCGGTAGCTGAGGCAGACCTTGATACCCCCGCACTGGAAAGCCTGCTTGGCATCGAGCGGCAGAAGTCGGCCCTGCTCGACAACCTGCGCCGTTTCACCCGCGGCCAGCCAGCCAACCATGCCCTGCTGTGGGGGGCACGCGGCTGCGGCAAGTCCTCGCTGGTCAAGGCGGTGTTCGGGGTGCTGCGCCACGAGGGCCTGCGCCTGGTGCAGATCGACAAAGAGGACTTGCTCGACCTGCCGGACCTCGCTGACGAGTTACGCCACCAGCCGTACCGCTTCCTGGTGTTCTGCGACGACCTAAGCTTTCAGCCGGGTGAGCCGGCCTTCCGCGCGCTGAAGACGGTGCTGGATGGCTCCATCGAACGTCCGCCCGAGAACATCCTACTGGTCGCCACCTCCAACCGCCGTCACCTGGTGCCGGAACGGATGGCGGACAACCTCGCCGCCATCCATGTCGAGGGGGAGCTGCATCTGGGCGATGCCAGCGAGGAACAGCTCGCGCTGGCCGACCGCTTCGGCCTGTGGTTGTCGTTCTACCCGCCCGATCAGGACACGTTCCTTGCCATGGTTGCAGGAAACGGCGTGGCGCTGGATGATGCGGCGCGGCTGGAGGCGATCCGCTTCGCCACCCTGCGCGGAGGCCGCAGCGGCCGCGCGGCCCGGCAGTTTAGCCAGTCACACCCTTCCGGGACATGAGGCACCATGACTCAACCTGATAGCGCTCGGGAACACGGCTTCGCCAGGTTTTTGCGCGCCTCCCGCTGGCTGATGCCAGCCATCACCCTGGTGCTGTTCGTGCTCGCGGTGGTGGCGATCTACCACCTCCTGCGTGAGATCCGCCCCGAACAGCTGTGGGCCGAGTTGGGCAATGTCTCCCCGCTCAAGCTGGCGCTCTCCCTGCTGTTCATGGCGCTCAGTTTTCTGTTCATGGTGGGTTACGACGCTTCCGCCCTGCGCTACATCGGCAAGAGGCTGCCGTGGCGGACGGTGGGGCTGGCCTCGTTCACTGGCTACGCCTTTTCCAACACCATTGGCATGGCGCTGGTGTCCGGTGCCTCGGTGCGCTATCGCATCTACGTCGAGGCCGGACTGGACGGCATGGACGTCGCCCGGGTAGCGGTCTTCTGCGCCCTGGCCTTTGGCATCGGTGCGCACGTGGTGGCGGCGATGGGGCTGGCCTGGCAGCCCGAGCTGGTGGCGGAACGCTTGGGGTGGTCGGCGGAGTCCCTGCGCGTCGTCGGCGTCGTCGGCCTGCTGTTCGCAGCCGGGGTGTTGCTGTGGCTGATGCTCAAGCCGCGCACCCTGACCATATGGCGCTGGCGTATCAAACTGCCGGGGTGGCGTCTAAGCCTGGCGCAGCTCGGCATTTCGCTGGTCGACATCCTGTTCGCCGGGGCCTGCCTGTACGTGCTGCTGCCGGAGGGCAGCGTGCCGTTCGGGGCCTTCATGCTGGTGTTCGTGGTGGCGATGGTGGCCGGCGTGGCCAGTCATGTGCCGGGGGGGATCGGGGTGTTTGAGGCCATCATGCTCTCCGCTCTGCACCAGCACGTCCCCGCCGAGCAGCTGACCGCGGCGCTGGTGCTGTTCCGAGCCATCTACTATCTGTTACCGCTGGTGTTGGCCTCCGCCCTTTTGGCCTGGCGTGAGTTCTCCGGCCCCGTCCTGCCCGCCTTGGCCGTGGCCCGTCAGCTCGGCAACTGGAGTGCCCGTTTCGCGCCGTTGGCGATGGCCGGTCTGGTCTTTCTCGCCGGCCTGATCATGCTGGCCTCGGCGGCTACCCCCGCCCTGCCGGGGCGGCGCGAGTTCCTGGAGGCCACGGTGCCTTTGATGCTGGTGGAGGTGTCCCACGTCTTGGCCGGGGTGGTGGGGTTGGCCCTGTTGATTCTGGCCCGCGGCTTGCAACGGCGCCTGAACGGGGCCTATGTCATGACCCTGGCCCTCTCGGCGGTCGGCATTGTGCTCAATCTTCTCAAGGGTGTTGACTATGAGGAGTCAGTCATCCTTGGTCTGGTGGCCTTGGCCCTGCTTGCGAGCCGCAAGGAATTCTATCGTCGCACGCGCCTGCTCGATTCGCCCTTCTCGGGCGGGTGGCTGGCTGCCGTGGTGGCTGCGGCCGTCGGCATGGTGGCGGTCACCTTCTTCTCCTTCAAACACGTCGAGTACGACCCCCTATTGTGGTGGCAGTTTGGTTTCGATCAGGACCTTGCCCGTTCGCTGCGTGCTGTGCTGGGGGTGGGGCTGGGGGTCGTCTTGCTCGGCTTGACCCTGCTGTTGCGCCCGCCGGCCCGCGTTCCACATGCGCCGAATGCCGCCACGCTCGCGCATGTGGAGGCCATTGTCCGTGCGCAGGACCGGGCCATGGCCAATCTGGTGCTTTTGGGCGACAAATCGATCATGCTGAGCGAGGCGGGCGATGCCTTCCTCATGTTCGGCAAGCGGGGGAGCAGCTTCATCGCTCTTGGTGATCCGGTCGGATCGCCCGCCGCGGCGGAGGACCTGGCCTGGCGGTTCCGCGAGCTGGTCAGCCGGGAAGGTGGCCGGATTGCCTTTTATCAGGTGCGGCCGGAGAACCTGCCGCTTTATCTCGACATGGGCTTGATGCCGCTGAAGATTGGCGAGGAGGCCGTCGTGCTGCTGCCGCGCTTCAGCCTCGAGGGCAAGCAGGGAGAAGACAACCGCCTCATCCTCAACCGTGGCCACCGGAAGGGGTTGGAGTTCGAGTTCATTCCCGCCGAACGGCAGGCCGAGGTGCTGGAGGATCTGCGCCATGTGTCCGATGACTGGCTGGAGAGACGCAAGGCGCGCGAGAAGCGCTTCTCACTTGGGGCCTTCGATCCGGCCTACTTGCGCCACTTCGACGTCGGCGTGCTTCGCCTGGAGGGACGGATCATTGCCTTCGTCAGCATCCTGCGCACCGACACCTACGGTGAGGTGGCGATCGACCTGATGCGCCATGTGCACGATGCGCCGAAGGAGGCCATGCGCTTCCTCCTGCTCAAGCTGGTGCTGCACTTCAAGGAGGCCGGTTACCAGCGCTTCTCCCTGGCTATGGCCCCGCTCTCGGGATTGGAAGACCACCCCTATGCCCCCATCTGGCAGCGCATCGGCGCTATGGTCTACAACCTGCCGCCGAGTCGGGTGGGCAACTACAACTTCCAGGGGCTGCGCCAGTTCAAGGACAAGTTCCACCCCGTATGGGAACCGCGCTATCTGGTCACCGAAGGTGGGCTGCAGCCCGCGGTGATCCTGATCGATGTGGCTGCCCTGATCGCCGGGGGCATGCGCGGGGTGCTGGGAAAGTGAGGCGAAGGTTTGGAATCGCCCTGCTGGTGGGGATG
>JARJMX020000208.1 GCA_029335925.2 Gammaproteobacteria bacterium | reverse complement strand
GGACGTTGAGCATGTGGTTTCATACCACCGGCGAACCGACCGAATTGCAAAGCGCCTTGGCCTATGTTCAATCGAGCACAGGCCAGAGTGAAGTCACCCGAGCCATTTGGGAAGCTATTCGAGCTTGGTGTGTATTTATCGTGACGATTGGCTTTATGATGGTTTTTTTGATACACAATCGTGCGACGGCGGGAGGACGTGAAAGGGGCTATGACATCTGGCGCGCCATTTGGCATATTCTGGGCGGGGCTTTGACCATTCAGATTTTTTCTTGAAAAAAGAGGTGTATCGTGAACATTGTGAAAACAGTCCACAGCATGAAGGAGCAATCCAAAAAAATTTACTACGGCGTGATCACATCCGCCTTGTTGATGTCGTCTGAACAGGCGCGGGCCGAGTCCATATCAGGGATGTTTAGCAACCTTGGGACAGCGACCAAGAACTTCATCAGCCTGACCGCCATTGTGGCGGTAGGGATTGGGGTGGCTTCCGTGCTTTATGGCTTGGTCATGATGATCAAGAAGGGCATGGGCCGTGGGGATGATATTGAATGGCGTCAGATCATCTGGCCGCTGATTGGCGGTGCCAAGGCGTCCGTGCTCATGTACATGCTCTACTCGCTGGTGGATGAAGTCGGGGCCAGCCGTTCCGATCTTGGGCAAGGGTGGGGCGGTTAACACCCGCACTCCATCATCCATTCATCCCGCACGACATACCGCCTTCGCCTTAAGGGGGCGGTATGTTTTTCTATCCATCCTTAAGAAGGATAAGTCATCGTGGCGGAACAGCGCCTAGGCATCAAGCGAAAAACCCATCGGCGTGAGGATGCGCGGGCCAGCCTTGCCGATGCCGAGTTTTCGGCCATCCGCAAGTCCGTTCTTCGTTCGCATGGATGGCGATGCGCGGTGTGTGGCTGGAAAAGCGAAGGCGAGGATGGGCCAACCCACCTTCAGGTGCATCACATCGACGATGATCATCACAACAACCAGGAAAGCAACCTGGAACCTTTATGCCCCTTGGATCATGCCTATCATCACCTTGGGTGCGATGCCCCCTCGCACGGCGGACACGTAGGGTGGGCTTCCCAAATGCGGGTGGCCTATCTTCCGGGACTCTCCCCCGCTGATCTCAACCTTTTGCACATGGCCCTCGGGGCCGCGCTGGCCGACCCCTCCACGGCCCCTGTCGCGCAAGCGATTTATCGTCTTTTGGAGGTATCAACCCTTGTGGTTAAGGACGGATGGGGGAGTCATAAGGCCAAGGATTTTGCGGCCGCCATGGAGCGCATGACCCCGGAGCAATACGCCCACCGCAAGGTGGATGATCTTCGGGTTCTTTATGATTGGCCCATTGTGCAGCAGATGGGGGAGGTCTGGAAAAAGGATTACCCGATGCTTTCCGCCCGATCATGGGCCCAGCACAAGCGGTAAACGACGATGGGCATGGGAAGTCATGTCAAGCCTCAAGCAGGAGGGATTCAAGAAGGGAATTCGGGCCTTTGGGAATACGACCTGAAGGTTGGTCTTGCGGCCTTTCATAACGACAAGAACCCCTCCCATGGCGTGGCGGCTTTGCCGGATGGACAGCTTCGGATTTTTGAATCCCGAACCAGCCTTGCGACGGATTATCTCTGGATTTCGACCGCCGAGAAAGCCATCACGGCCCAGAACTTTCGAACCCGGCATTATTTCCGCTCAAGTCTGAACGTTCTGGCGGATGATCTTGGCGTGCTGCTCAAGGATGAGGTGAAGGGCCTGCCGTGGATGGCGCGCTTGATGAACGAAACCATCCAGCTGGCCCGGCGCCTCTATCGCTGGCCCCATCCCATGCAAGCGTGGTCGCGCCCGACCTTGGCCGATGTGATTCGGGCGGCGCTGCCGCGCTATCCTGAGGTGGCCAGCAACCTTGCTAAGGTTTTGGAGAATGCCCATCAGACCTACAGTGTGGTACCTGACCGGGATCGCATGGCCTATCGGGACAACGCCATGCCGGTACAAAAATTCACCTTGCGTCACAACCGGCTGGAATATGCGCATTATCTGCTCTCTCAGCCGGTGCCCGACCCGTCCGCGCCGTGGAGCATCGTGCGTTTCAAGTCCCTTAAGCAGGCCATCGATTCGGAACGGCCGGTGTTGGCGATGGTGGCCTTGGAATTTGACCCGCCGGGGGAGGATCAGATCGACTACAGCCGCCTCGCGGCTTTTGGCTCCCAGAAGTTCTATGAGCGTCGGGGCCATCTGCGCACGTGGGTAGCCCAACCGGAACTGGCTTGGCTGGCTCAGCACGCCCATATTCATCTTCAAACGACCTTGGTGAGCGAGGCGTCGGCCATCGCCTTACCGCAAGCGTATGCCCTGCCGCGTGCGTTAACCTCCGACCCCTTGATGAGCTTAAGCCTACCGGCGGGCCTTGTGGCTGAAAACCATTGGGTGAGCTTAACCTTGCCGCGTCTTCGTGCAAGCGCATCCACCCAGACCGGCGGGACGACGACTTTTGAAAGCGTCATGGACCCGGTGGGGGTATGGCTGCGGGCTTATGATCGGGCGTATGGTTTTTTCATGGCGGAACAAGCCGCCCGCATGAAATTCAATGTCGTAAGTTACGGCTACGGTTCGGTGAGTGTGGAATCCGAGAAATACGATATCGGCAAGATATTTGATCTGGCCGATGCGCTCGGTACGGTGCATCCTAATCTGGAAGCGTTGTATAATAGGCTTATTGCAGGTGAAGATACAGGAGCATGGGATGCGGGCTGAACATCCATCCAAGGTGCTTGACCTTATGGCCGAATTTCGTGCTCGCGTGTATGGCGATTCGGCGCTAAGACAAGCCCTGCCGTCCATTCAGGGCTTGCTGATGCGCTCCCCCGATGCAGCGCAGCACTGGCTGGATGTGCATAACGACGACCCCGCCCGCCGGCTGGATCGGGTGATTGCCGTCTGCACGGCGGCCATCAAGCAGCAACCGGCCTTGGCGGCTTATTTGCAGCCGGTGGTGCCGGCCTTGGTGCAAGAAAAAAGGCTGCGTCATGGCCTTCCGGCGACAGGCGGCGCAGCTGTGAATGTGAATGTTTTGCAAAAAAGCGATGTAAGCGAAAATCATGCTGAAGTTTCTTGAGCAGTTTGTGTACTGGTGGTCTTCGTATGCTCGGGCCAGCGATATTGATGCTGTGTGCTCGCTGGAGACGGTCGTGATTGGCCACCAGCTTAATGAAGAGAATGAACCTTTTGTTCTTGCCGAGAAAAACGGGGATTTGATTTCCGTCATCGAGATTCGCGGCGCGCGTCGTTATATTGGCTATCAAGATGGCGAGCGTATGGTCCATGCGTTTGCCGAAGCCTTGGTCAAGCGCATGCGGTCGGGTTCGGGGCGACAACATTCGTTCGCCATGGGGTTTCGCAGCGATCCCGACTCGGCCGGGGCTTTGATCGGGCAGATGCTGGAGGCCCAGCGGCAGACGGCCAAGGTTTTGGGGATTGAAAACCAGCGTATGCTGGATGAGCGCCATCAAACCCTGGCGGAGATGTGCACCGACGAGAGTATTTATCTGGTCATGCGAACCCATGCCCATGATTTGGCCCCGCATGAGAAGAAAATTCAAAGGGACGAGCGCGCCAAGCTGTATCGGCAGATGCGCAAAGATCAGGGGGCCATGAACAAATGGAACGCCCAGATCGTTGCCCATCCCATCGGGTCGATCATGCCAAGGCATGAAGCGGCGGTGATGGCCTTGATGGATGATCTAAGC
>JARJMX020000196.1 GCA_029335925.2 Gammaproteobacteria bacterium | reverse complement strand
CGCCGAACTCCTCCGCCTGGCGGTCGACGGTCCGCCGGAGTCCGACCTGGCCCCAGCCTTGTTCGAACGTCTCACTCAGATGGTAGAAGCTGGCGGGAATGCACTGGTGAAGGCCATGATCGTCTTTGTCAACGGCGATGTCGTTGATCTTAAGGCACTGGAGGAGGAGGATCAGGCCATCTTGCAAGCCATGCAACGTGGTCTTGAAGACCCCACCTTCCTCGCCGAACTGGAGCAGGACGTCTCCCACCAGGCGGCCGCCCCCCTCGCCGCCCTGATCTACGCCGCCACCATGGGCGAGCGCGAGGCCCTGGAGACCCTGGCAGGTCTACGCGAGGCGGCAGATACCCCAACGGCGACCGCCACCGCCGAGGCGCTGATCGCCATCGTCGAGGGCGAGCGTAAGGCGGATGCGCTGACCTCAGGCCTGCCTGAGGCCCAGGCCGGCCTGGTCCGTGCCGTACTCAGCGAACTGGCGGTACTCGAGGCGGCTTAACCCTCAGGGGGTCCTGCCCCCTGAACAGAGAAAGAAGTCATAACGCGGTTCCCGGCACCCGCCAAGCCCACAACCACTTCAGCCGGGCACAATCCACCTCCGGCGCCCCAGCCTCCGCCAGCCGCACTCGAATCCGACCGCAGGCAGGCGTATCCAAGACCACTGCCCCTGCTTCTTGCCAACGCGCCACGACCTCCGGTCTGGGATGGCGAAAGTTGTTGCGGTAGCCCGCCGAGATCAGGGCGATGCGGGGGGCGGCCGCCTCGACAAAGGCCGTACTTGAAGAGGTCGCGCTGCCGTGGTGAGGCACCTGCACCACCGTGGCACGCAAGGCATCGGGCTCCTTCAGAAGTTCCGCCTCGGCTCGCCGCTCGATATCCCCGGTCAGTAATACGCTCCCGCCTGGCGCATGGATGCGCAGCACACAGCTCTGATCGTTGTCGTTGCCACCGTGGAAACCATCCACTGGGTGCAAGAAAACAAAATGCACACCATCCCAATCCCAACCCTTGCCCTTCCGGCAAGGCTCACCTTCATGCAGCCCTCCCCCCTGCCACAGGCGCAGTACCTCGCGATTTGAGCGAATGGCCTCCCATCCACCGGCGTGATCCCGGTCCCCATTACTGAGCACCACCGCGTCCAGCCGTTCCACGCCCAGCCCGCGCAATACGGGCAGCACCACTTCCGCGCCAGCATCGAAACCACCAAAGCCTAGGGGGCCAACGTCGTACAGCATGGCGTGGCCTGCGGTGCGTACAAGAATCGCCTGCCCCTGCCCCACATCCAGCATGTCCAGCCATAGTTCTCCCGGCCCAGGCTGCGGTACGTGCGGCCATATCAAGGGCGCGAGCAGGAGCAGCCCCACCCAGCGCGCGGGCACCCCGACGGGCGCCAGCAACCAGACCAGCGCCGGAATAGCGAGCAAGAAGGCCCAGGCCTGGGCCTTGGGTGGGAACCATTGCGCCATGGGCCAGGCCGCCATGCCGTGCAGCAGCCCCATCAGCCCGTCAAGCAGGCGGGCAGCGAGCCACAATAGGGCATGAGCAAGCGGCTCGGCCAGCAGGGCGAGCGCACTCCCTGCCAGCGCCAGCGGGGTGACGACCAAACTCACCAAGGGAATAGCTATGGCATTGGCGAGCGGGGAAACCAGCGCGCCGCGTTGAAACAGCAGCAGGGTCAGGGGCAAGAGGCCGAGTGAGATGGCGAGCTGCGCATGACCGGCCTCTCGCAGCCAGCCAGGGCGCACCAGCCGTCCCGATCCGGCATAGACCAAGAGGCCAACCGCACCAAAGGACAGCCAGAAGCCGACGTCCAGCACCGACAGCGGATCCCACAACAGAACAAACAGCAAGGCCAAACCGAGCACATCCCACGTGCGCACCACGCAGCGCGAAAGCAGGGCTAGCACCACCGTAAGCAGCATCAGCAAGGTGCGCTGAGTCGGCACAGAGAAACCTGCCAGCAGACTGTACCCCAGCGCACCCACCCCGCCTGCGATCGCGCCAGCGAACGGAGCAGGACAGCGCAGAGCCAGGGCAGGGATCCACGCCCAAAGCCCGCGCACCAGTCCCCAGATCAGTCCCGCGATCATGGTGACGTGCAACCCGGAGATTGCCAGCAGGTGATTGGTCCCGGTGGCGATCAAATCATCCCATTGAGACTCAAGGATGAGGGAGCGATCGCCGATGACAAGCCCCAGGATCAGGCCAAGCGAAGGCTCTCCTGCCAGCATCCTGACCAAGCGCTCACGCACGGCCAGCCGCAGGCCATCGATCCCCCACGCAGGGGCGGGCACAAGGCGCGTGCCATCGTGCACCGTTCCGGTGGCCTGGATCCCCTGGCGGAACAACCAGGCCTCGTAATCGAAACCGAAGCCGTTGACGGTCCCGTGCGGCCTTTTGAGCCGTGCATTGACCCGCCACACCTCTCCAGGTATAAGCCTTGGGGCATCCTTGTACCAACTTAAGCGCAACCTGCGGGGAAACCCCAACTCCTGCCCCGCAGGCGCCCTCACGACTTCAGCGATGAAGACAACACCGCGGACACGCGCCTCCGGTAATGCATCGATGCGCAGATCAAACACCAACGACTCCCCTTCAAGCGGGGCCGGAAGCCAACCATCGCGCACCGCTCCAACGGCCTGTCCACCTACAGCCAGGCCAAACAATAACCAGGCAAGCGGGCGCATCCGTGGCAAAAGTCCAGTGAATCCTGCAAGGAGCAGGGTTAAAAAGGGATACTCGGCCAATGAAGGCCACGCCAAAGGGGCTGCACACCCCACCAACATCAGCAGGGCCGCCCTGGCAGGGGATATAGAAGAGATAGGCTGTTGCATTCCTTTCGCCTAGACTTCCATGACCGTTTGAATCTAGACCAGCCCGAATCCATGCGCATCATTCCCCTGCCCGCCTTCGAGGACAACTACATCTGGCTGCTGCATGATGACCAAAAAGCCGCCGTGGTCGATCCGGGCGATGCACGGCCGGTGATCGACTACCTCGACGGCCAAGGCCTGCGCCTGACCGCTATCCTGCTCACCCACCATCACTGGGACCATACAGGCGGCGCGCGCGAGCTGGCCGAACGTTATGGGGCACCGATCCTCGGCCCGGATTCAGAGCGCATCGACGGTGTAACCCGGCCGCTCAAAGGGGGAGAGACCGTCGACCTCGGCCAGCTCGGCCAGTGGCGGGTGATGGCCACCCCCGGCCATACCCTCGACCACATCGCCTACTACAACCCGGAGGCGGGCGCGCTGTTCTGCGGCGACACCCTATTCGGGGCGGGCTGCGGCCGGCTGTTCGAGGGTACCCCGCAACAAATGCAGGACTCGCTCGAGAAGATCCGCGCCCTGCCTGATGACACCCTTATTTATTGCGGCCACGAGTACACCGAGGACAACCTGCGCTTCGCGCTGCTGGCCGAGCCCGGCAACCTGGCCATTCGTACTCGCATCGAGGCTACTCGAGCCCAGCGCGAGCGGGGTGAGCCGAGCCTTCCTTCCACTCTCCTGCTCGAGAAATCAACCAACCCCTTCCTACGCTGGGACAGTCCCGAGCTGTACCGACGCGCAGCCGAGCGTAGCGGAGAAAAACTTTCTACCCCCAGCGCGATGTTCGCGGCAGTACGCGCCTGGAAAGACGCTTTCGATGCCAAAGTTGCATGAACCTGCCGCCAACGTTACGATCCCTAGCTTGATCCAGGACAGTAGCATAGGCCTCCGATGCGCTTGTTATCCCTTGCCATCGTGCTCATGCTCGCCCTTTCGGGTTGCGCCGAACTGGACATCCGCGAGGATAAGGCCGAGGCGCAGATTGGGCAGGATGCACAACACGCAACACCAAACACCGACTTGGCGGTCCATGATAAGCTCTACCGTCTTGATCTCTCCACCCC
>JARJMX020000189.1 GCA_029335925.2 Gammaproteobacteria bacterium | reverse complement strand
TCCTCTGCGCGCATCGTTGGTTGCGGGAGTTCGTTTTGTTGGGGCCTCGCTCCAGCGGCTGTGCGTAAGTTCGGGTGATCCTGCAGCTTCGCGCGGCGTGAGGCGCTCGAGGTGCCGGAATTCTGGCACGAAGTGCGTTGAAGGACGGAGCGGGAGATTGAGGGATAAGGTGGGGGGATCGATTGGATTCGAACCCACGACAACCGGAACCACAATCCGGGGCTCTACCAACTGAGCTACGATCACCGTAGAGAACATGGCGCACCCGGCAGGATTCGAACCTGCAACCCTCGGCTTAGAAGGCCGATGCTCTGTCCAGTTGAGCTACAGGCGCAGTAGCTAAGTATTTCCATGTGGTCGGGGTGGAGGGATTTGAACCCCCGACAGCCTGCTCCCAAAGCAGGTGCGCTACCGGGCTGCGCTACACCCCGGATCAGATCTACTTGCCGAGTTCGCATTCAAGATACGTATTATAATGATACATGGATGGGGCGTCAATCTTTGTGCTGCGATCTTTCGCGCAGGAGAGCAAGCACGGATTCCACGCGTAGGATGATGTCGCGCAGTGAGTTGACTGGGGTATGTCCTTCGTTGTCGGCACTATCGAGCTGCTGGCGTGCCCCATTGATGGTAAAGCCTTGGTCATAGAGCAAGGTGCGGATGCGGCGGATCAGCTCAATGTCCTCGCGCTGGTAATAGCGCCGGTTGCCGCGCCGCTTGACTGGGTTGAGCTTGGGGAACTCTTGTTCCCAGTAGCGCAGCACATGCGGTTTCACCGCGCACAGCTCGCTGGCTTCGCCGATGGTGAAATAGCGCTTGTCTGGGATGGCGGGCAGCTCGTTGGTATCCTCAGGCCGTTTCCGTGCTTGCATGTTTCTCGACCAGCGACTTGAGTTTCTGACCAGCACGGAAGGTCACTACACGGCGCGCGGAAACCGGAATCATCTCCCCGGTTTTCGGGTTGCGACCGGGACGCTCATTCTTGTCGCGCAGGTGGAAGTTGCCGAAGCCAGACAGCTTCACGTCCTCGCCCTTGGCGAGGGCATTGCGGATCTCCTCGAAGAACATCTCGACCAGGTCCTTGGCCTCACGTTTATTGAGACCGAGTTCCTCGTAGAGACGTTCGACCATGTCGGCCTTGGTCAGGGCCATAGCGTTATGTCCTCAGGGTGATGCCAAAACGGGCCTGCAGCCGGGCGAGCATCGTTGCGATCAGCCCGTCCACGTCGATATCGCTAAGGGTGCGCTCATTGTCTTGCAAAATCAAGCGGATAGCGATGCTTGTGAAAGTATCGGGCACACCATGGCCGCGGTAGACGTCAAATACCTCGACCTTGCGTAAGAAGGCCGGCGCTTGCTCGCGCAGACAAGCCAGTACCTCGCTCGAACTCACCGCATCCGGCACCAGCAGGGCGAGGTCGCGGCGGATGACCGGGAAGCGCGAGACGGCCTGGTAGCGCGGTACGTGGCGCTGCAGTAGGAGGGGTTGGTGCAGTTCGAACAGCAGGACCTGGCCCGGAAGATCGAGGGCCTTCTCCAGGCTCGGATGAAGCACGCCCGCCCAACCAAGCTCCTCGCCATCGAGCAGGAGGTGGGCGGACAGACCCGGGTGCAGGGCAGGGTGGTGGGCGCGGGTCCATTGCACCCGGCGCTGCAGCCCGCCGAGTTCGAATATGGCCTCGAGGTCGCCCTTCAGGTCAAAAAAGTCAGCCTGGCGTGCCTGGTTGCCCCACTGCTCCGGCAGTGCATCGCCGAACACAAGGCCGGCAAACATCGGCTCCTGCTTAAGCCCTTCTTCGCTTTTTATGAAGCGTAGGCCGCTCTCGAAGATGCGTACACGCTCCTGCTGGCGGTTGAGGTTGTAGCGCAGGGTGTGAATCAGGCCGGCCCACAGGGTAGTGCGCATGGCCGCCATCTCGCTGGAGATGGGGTTGGCCAACACCATGGGAGGGTGGTGCGGGGTGAGCTTCTCGAGCAGCAGTGTATCGACGAAGCTGTAGGTGATCACCTCTCGATAGCCAAGGGTCACCAGGCGCTCGCGCAGCTCATCCAGGTCCATGCGCTGCTCTGGACGGGGCTGGATGGCCAGCTCGGTCATAGGCAGACGGGCCGGCAGTTTGTCGTAGCCGTGCATTCGCGCCAGCTCCTCGATCAGGTCGGCCTCAATGGTGAGGTCGTGGCGGTGGCTGGGGGCGATCACCCTCCAGCCTTCCTTTGCGGGCGTGAGCTGCATGCCGAGGCGGGTGAGGATGCCCTCCACCTCGGCATCGGTCAGGGTGAAGCCGAGCAGGCGTTCGATACGGGCGCGCCGCAACAGGATCGGGCGGCGCATCGGCAGGTGCTCGGGCTGGCTAACCTCGACTACCGGCCCAGGGGTGCCGCCGAACATCTCGCAGAGGAGTTGCGTGGCCCGCTCGATGGCGGTGCGCGGGAGTTCGGGGTCGGTGCCACGCTCGAAGCGGTACGCCGCATCGGTGGACAAGCCCAGGCGGCGGGCGCGACCGGCGAGGGCCTCGGGGCTGAAGTAGGCGCTCTCCAGCACGATGCGGTTGGTGCCTGCCCGAACCCCAGAATCTTGGCCGCCGATGATGCCGGCGAGGGCGATCGGGCCTTGACCATCGGCGATCACCAGCATGTTGGCTTCGAGGTTCAGGGTTTGGCCATCCAAGGCGGTCAAGCTCTCACCCGCGTGGGCCAGACGGACCTCAAGACCGCCCTGCAGGCGGTCGAGGTCGAAGGCGTGCAGCGGCTGGCCGAGTTCCAGCATGACGTAGTTGGTGACGTCCACGATGGGGTGAATGGGACGCAGACCCGAGCGGCGCAGACGCTCGCTCAGCCACAGCGGGGTAGTCGCGTCCGTCGCCAGGCCTTCGATGACGCGGGCACAGTAGCGCGGACAGGCCGCAGGGGCGCTGAGGGTCACGCGTACGGCGGCGTCGCTGCGAGCTGGAACAGGGGCCAGGGTGGGCCCCCCTAGGGGCAGGCCGTTTTGCGCTGCCGTCTCGCGCGCAAGGCCGAGGATGCTCAGGCAGTCCCCGCGGTTGGGGGTTATGTCGAGTTCGATGACGTGGTCATCGAGGTCGAGGTAGGTGCGCAGATCCTCACCCACCGGGGCGTCCGCGGGTAGTTCGAGCAGGCCATCGGGATAGCCGGAAAGACCCAGCTCATCTGCACCACACAACATACCGAAGGATTCAACGCCACGCAGCCTAGCCTGCTTGATGGCCAGGCCCCCCGGCAGCTGGGCGCCCACGCGGGCGAAGGCCGCCATCAGGCCGGTGCGCGCATTCGGCGCGCCACATACGACCTGCACAGGCTGGCCCGTGCCGTCATCAACCTTGCAGACACGCAGCTTGTCGGCGTCCGGATGGGGCTCGACGGTGAGGATGCGGGCCACGACCACGCCCGAGAAGGGGGGGGCGGCAGGTTCCAGGGTATCCAGCTCCAGACCGGCCATGGTCAGCTGGGCGCCGAGCTGTTCGGCGGAAAGCGCGGGATTGACCCACGCGCGCAGCCAGTGTTCGGAAAAACGCATGGTGGGAGTCTCTTAGGCGAACTGTTCGAGAAAGCGCAGGTCGTTTTCGAAGAACAGGCGCAAATCGTCGATGCCGTAGCGCAGCATGGTCAGACGCTCGATACCAAGGCCGAAAGCAAAGCCCTGGTAACGCTCGGCATCGATCCTAACGGCGGCGAGCACGTTGGGATGCACCATGCCGCAGCCGCCGATCTCCAGCCAGCCATCGCCCCAGCTCATGTCTATCTCGGCCGAGGGTTCGGTGAAGGGGAAGAAGGACGGACGGAAGCGCACGCTCAAATCATCGCGTTCGAAGAAGCGGCGCAGAAACTCCTGCACCACCCCCTTCAGGTGGGCGAAGCTGATGCTCTCATCCACCCACAGCCCCTCGATCTGGTGGAACATGGGCGAGTGAGTCGCGTCCGAGTCACAGCGGTAGACTCGGCCGGGGGCAATCACGCGCAGCGGCGGTTGCTGCTTTTCCATCGCGCGGATTTGCACCGGCGAAGTGTGGGTGCGCAGCAGGGTGTGGGTATCGAAGTAGAAGGTGTCGTGCATCGCCCGCGCCGGGTGACTCTCAGGGATGTTCAGCGCGGTAAAATTGTGGAAGTCGTCCTCCACCTCCGGGCCCTCGGCCACGGCAAAGCCAAGCTGACCAAGCAAGGCCTCGATGCGGCGCAGGGTGAGGGTGACCGGATGCAGGCTACCCATGGCCTGGCGGCGACCGGGTAGGGTGATGTCCACCGCCTCGCTGGCCAGGCGCTGGGCCAGCGCTTGTGCCTCCAGGGCCTGCCTGCGCGCCTCGAGCACCTGCTCGAGTTTCTGCCGCAGGGCATGGAGGACTGCCCCCTGGGTACGTTTCTCCTCGGGGGGCAGCTTGCCTAGGCCCTTCATAGCCTCGGTGAGCAGGCCCTTCTTGCCGAGGAAGCGGACGCGTATGGCGTCCAAGGCGGCGAGGTCAGGGCTCGCATTAATCTCGGGCAGCGCCGTGTCGATGGCCGCGTGAAGTGCGTTCGGATCAATACTCGTATCGACGGTCATGTAGGCGACCTTCAGCAGGCATGGATGGATGGAAAACGCCAAGGTGAACCGGAGTTTTTCACCAAACTACGATGGCAGACAGACAAAAAAGGGGGAGACCCTAAGGCCGCCCCCTCTTGCATGCGAACGTGTGTCGGGCTCAGGCGGCGAGGGCGGCCTTGGCCTGCTCGGCCAGAGCCGCGAAGGCAGCCTTGTCGTGCACGGCGATGTCCGCCAGGACCTTGCGGTCGATCTCGATGGACGCCTTCTTCAGACCGCTCATCAGGCGGCTGTAAGACAGGCCATTGTTGCGGGCCTCGGCATTGATGCGCACGATCCACAGGCTGCGGAACTGACGCTTCTTCTGCCGACGATCACGGTAAGCGTACTGTTGGGCCTTGATGACGGCCTGCTTGGCGACGCGGAATGTACGCGAGCGGGCGCCGTAGTAGCCTTTGGCTTTGGCAAGGATCTTTTTGTGCTTGGCGCGGGCGATAACGCCACGTTTGACTCGTGCCATGGTGTGGTCTCCTTAGCTTAAGCTAGTCATCAGGCGTAGGGCAGCAGGCGAACGAGCTGCTTGACGTCGCTCTTGTGGACATAGACCGGAGCGCCGAGCTGACGCTTGGTCTTGCTGCTCTTCTTGGTCAGGATGTGGCGCTTGAAGGCGGACTTGCGCTTGAAGCCACAGGCCGTCTTCTTGAAGCGCTTGGCCGCGCCGCTGTTGCTCTTGATTTTGGGCATCGTTTTCGACTCCAGTTTCAGTGTTTCAAAATCCCGTGGCGCCGGAGCGTCAGCGCTGCAGGGCTGGACTATGGGCCCGGATCATCCGCCCGGCGGCCCCCATTGACCGGGTTTTCCCCGGCTTGATGAGACCCGGATGGCCATCAAACGGCCTTCCGAGTCATCCAAAAATGAGACGCCCCTCGGGAGGGGCGTCGGGATGTTCGCCTCGGCCTGCACGATCAGCGCTTACGCGGGGCGACCACCATCACCATCTGCAGACCTTCGAGCTTGGGGCGCTGCTCGACAATTGCCAGCTCGCCAAGAACCTTCTCGATGCGGTCATACATCTGCATGGCGATGTCCTGGTGGGCCATCTCGCGCCCGCGGAAGCGGAGGGTGATCTTGGCTTTGTTGCCCTCTTCCAGGAAACGCACCACGTTACGCATCTTGACCTGGTAATCGGCTTCTTCGGTGCCAGGACGAAATTTGACTTCTTTGACCTCGATCACCTTCTGCTTCTTCTTGGCCTCGGAAGCCTTCTTCTGCTGCTGATAGCGGAACTTGCCGAAGTCCATGATCTTGCACACCGGCGGCTGGGCCTGCGGCGAGATCTCGACCAGGTCAAGTTCGGCTTCCTCCGCCATGCGCAAAGCCTCATAGCGGGAAACAATGCCGACCTGATTGCCTTCGGCGTCGATCAGGCGGACTTCACGGGCAGTAATTTCCGAGTTTAGGCGCGGTTCGCCGTCTTTTTTCTCGCGCCCAGGAGGTACAAGTGCGATGGTGATACCCTCAATATGTTTTTAACAATTCAGCGTCGCGTCAACGGCGCTGCTCGACTTCTACTCGCAGTTTGGTGATAAAGTCATCCAGCCCCATGCTGCCGAGATCCTCGCCGCTCCGCGTGCGGACGGAGATCTGACGCTGTTCCACTTCGCGATCCCCAATCACCACAAGATAGGGGATGCGCTGCAAAGTTAATTCTCGAATTTTAAAGCCGATCTTCTCGTTGCGCAAATCGGCGCGGGCGCGGAAGCCCGCGGAGCGCAGGGTTTGTGTGACCTTCTGTACGTAGTCGGCGTGCCGGTCCGTGATTCCCATGACCGCGATCTGCTCGGGAGCGAGCCAGAGCGGAAAACTGCCCGCATAGTGCTCGATCAGGATGCCGACAAAGCGCTCCAAGCTGCCGAGGATGGCACGGTGGATCATAACAGGGGTTTTTTTGCTGCCGTCCTCGGCGACGTATTCGGCG
>JARJMX020000136.1 GCA_029335925.2 Gammaproteobacteria bacterium | reverse complement strand
GATCCGCTGCTCTGGCGGATCCCCGGCTATTACTTCGCCTATTTTGCCGCGCTTGGCCTTTTCCTGCCGTTTTGGCCTCTCTACCTCAAAGGGGAGGGCTTCGATCCTGCGGCGATCGGTTTCCTTATGGGGTTGTTTGGGCTGACCAAGCTTGCTGGACCGCCCATTGTGGGCTGGCTGGCTGATCATCTCGGTCAGCCGATGCGATGGGTGCGGTTGGCGAGCATGCTCACCCTGGCCGGATTCTTGGGTGTATTGGCCGCACACGACCTGGGAGCGATGGCCTTGACGATGATCGCCTTCACCTTGGCCTGGAATGCCGCTATGCCGCAGTTCGAAGCAGTGACCTTGCAGCATCTGGGCGAGAAGGCGCATCGCTATGCGCGTATCCGGCTCTGGGGTTCGGTAGGATTCATTGTCACTGCGCTCGCCATGGGGCCGGTGCTTGATGGATGGGGTACGGGGATACTGCCTTGGGGTCTGCTCCTGGCCTTTGCCGTTATGAGTATGCTGGCCTTGACGGTGCCGGAGCCTGCCGAAGAGGGTCTGCCTCGGTCCTTGCAGACGGGGTCTGTCTCTATCCTTCCCATCCTGCGCCGTTCCGAGGTGTACCTTTTTCTTGCTGCCAGCCTGCTGCTACAGGCTAGTCATGGTACGTATTACGCTTTTTATAGCGTTCATCTTGAACAGCACGGCCACAGCAAGGCATTGACCGGAACCCTTTGGGCTCTGGGGGTGCTGGCGGAGATCATCATTTTCCTAATCGTGCATCATTGGCTGTTACGCTATGGTGCTGTGCGCCTGATGCAGCTTACCCTTCTGCTCACTGCCCTGCGCTGGATCCTCATTGGCGCGTTTGCCGAAAGCGTGCCTGTCCTGACCCTGGCGCAGCTTTTGCACGCCTTCAGCTTTGGGGTAGCCCATGCGGCGAGCATTGAGTTCATCCGCCAGCATTTTACCGGCAACACACAGGGGAGGGGGCAGGCGTTGCTGTCCTCGCTCTGCTACGGCGCTGGTGGTGTGCTGGGGTTCTGGTTGGCGGGCGGGCTTTGGCAGGCCTTTGGCGCTTTGCCAAGTTTTGCGGTAAGCAGCGGCATGGCGCTGATGGGGGGGGGCTTGCTGACCTCTTTCGTATGGAAAAGACTTGGAGCAAGAAGGGTTGGCCTAGGGAAGCGCTGAATAACTCAGCGGTTTCTGTCCGGGGCAGGTATGCCCCGACGCGAACAAGGGTGCAAGCCCTTGATTCGCGTAGGCTACCGCGAATTCACTTCGCGGTAAGCCGAGCTGAAAAGATCCATGGATGGATTTTTTTAGCATGTCCCTAGGGGGTTCAGGCCGGCTTCGCGCAGCAGGGTACAGAGCGCGATCAGCGGCAGGCCGATGAGAGCACTTGGGTCGCTACCTTCGAGGGCCTCGAACAGGGCAATGCCGAGCCCCTCCGACTTAAAGCTTCCAGCGCAGTCATAGGGTTTTTCCTTGGCGAGGTAATGTTCGATTTCCGCATCACTTAGGTTACGAAAACGGACCGTGAAAGGCACCTCGACAGTGCGTTCAAAACCTTGTTCAACACACATCAAGCACAGGCCGGTATGAAACACGACACTGCGCCCAGAGGCGGCTCGCAACTGGGCGAAGGCCCTCTCGTGCGTGCCGGGCTTGCCGAGAACTTGGTTGTCCAGTACTGCACATTGGTCGGCGCCGATGACCCAGGCTAAAGGGTGCTGTACTGCCACGGCCCGCGCCTTCTCGCTCGCCAGGCGCTGGACCATGACTACGGCAGATTCTCCCTCACGGCGGGTCTCGTCAATGTGCGGGCTTATGGCTACAAAAGGCAGACAAAGACGTGCCAGAAGCTCACGGCGGTAAGGGGAAGTCGAGGCGAGAATCAGGGAGGGATCAGCGGCCGGTGTGCCGGATATGATGGGCTGGAGCATGAAAGACTTTGACAGTGAATGAATCAGCTTAATAAAATTAACAGATTATGTTTGATCAATGGCAACGTCCGCTGGATATCCGCGCCCTGATCCGTCAGGGTATCACCCTTGAGGGCGAGGTGAGTGTGGCAGCGATGCCTCGCTTGCAGGGGATGATTCTTCGGGATGCACCGATCTGCTTTAGCTTGAGCTTTGGTAAGAACGATGAGGGGCTGGCAGTGGTGAGCGGAGAAGTAGAGGGTAGGGTCGAGATGACTTGCCAGCGTTGCCTGAAAGCTGTGGCCATTGAGCTGAATGCCAAGGTTCAATTGGGTGTAGTCGAGAGCGAAGATGGAGTCAAGCGCCTTCCTCCTGAGCTCGATCCACTGATCCTTGGCGAAGGGGTGATTCGGCTGGCCGATCTGATCGAAGATGAGGTTTTGCTCGCCCTGCCTGCGGTGCCCATGCATGCGTACGTTTGTGCGCCTGCTTACCGCGAGCATGAGGGCATAAGAAGAGCGGAGAATCCGTTCGCGTCATTGCGCGGCCTAGTCAAACCACCCGCGCACTGATTGATTGATTTACCTTATTTGTTTTGGAGTTTAAACCATGGCCGTACAACAGAATCGCAAGAGCCGCTCCAAGCGTGATATGCGCCGCGCCCACGACGCGCTTGGCAAGCCCGCTTTCTCGGTCGACCGCACCAGCGGTGAAACCCACCTGCGCCACCACGTGAGCCCCGAGGGTTTCTATCGTGGCCGCAAGGTCATCGAGACCGTCACGGAGCAGGAATAAGCGGCTGCCCCGGCGTATTGACACCGGGTACCATCCTTGGGTAGCGCAGGATGGAGGTATCCAGCAGCATTGGTGACACCAAGCCGCCAGAGGGTATCTCCAATCATCGTGACGGGCGTCCCTGTCTCAAGTCGGGTCGCCCGTTTTGTTTTTGCTCCCGAACGGCCACATGTCTATCACCCTTGCCCTTGACGCCATGGGGGGCGATCACGCCCCCGGTATCGTCCTTGACGCCGCTGTGGAGGCTCTGCGCCGCCATCCCGAACTGCACCTGATCTTGGTCGGCCAGGAATCCATACTGCGTGATGAGTTGGCTCGTCGCCATGCGCTCAACGAGGCGCGCCTTTCCGTGCACCATGCCAGCGAAGTCGTGGCGATGGACGAGCCCCCCACGCTCGCTCTGCGCAACAAGAAGGACTCCTCCATGCGTGTGGCCATTGACCTCGTGCGCGAGGGGCGGGCAGACGCCTGCATCAGTGCCGGCAACACCGGCGCGCTGATGGCGACCGCCAAGTTTGTGCTCAAGACCCTGCCAGGCATCGACCGCCCTGCCATCTGCACCATGTTGCCGACGGCTACAGGGCATACCCATATGCTGGATCTCGGCGCAAATGTCGAGTGTGGTGCAGAGCACCTGTTTCAATTTGCGGTCATGGCCTCGGTGCTGGCTTCCGCGGTCGACAACAATCCCAACCCGCGTGTCGGCCTGCTCAATGTCGGCGCCGAGGCGATCAAGGGTAACGATACGGTCAAGGCCGCCGCCCGCCTGCTCGAGTCCTCGCCGATCAACTACATCGGTTATGTCGAGGGGGATGACATCTACAAAGGCACGGCCGACGTGGTGGTGTGCGATGGCTTTGTCGGCAATGTCGCGCTCAAGGCTAGCGAGGGTGTGGCCAAGATGATCAGCGGCCACCTGCGCGACGCCTTCAGGCACAACCTTTTCACCAAACTCGCTGCATTGATCTCGATGCCGGTGCTCAAGTCGCTCAAGCAGCGCTTTGACCCACGCCGCTACAACGGTGCCAGCCTGCTCGGCCTGCAAGGCATCGTGGTCAAGAGCCATGGCGGGGCGGATGCCTTTTCCTTCGGTCACGCCATCGATACGGCCATACACGAAGTCGAACAAGCCGTTCCAAGCCGCATCGAGAGTCAGCTAGAAACCCTCCTTGCACAGAGGCAATCGCATTGATCTTTTCCCGCATCACCGGCACCGGGGGCTATTTGCCCGAGAAGATCCTCACCAACCAGGATCTCGAACAGATGGTGGAGACCACCGATGAATGGATTCGCGAGCGAACCGGCATCGAGAAACGTCATATCGCGGCCGAGCACCAGTCCACCGTGGATCTCGCGGAGCAGGCTGCGCGTCGTGCGCTGGAGTCCGCGGGGATCGAGGGTAAGGACCTTGACCTGATCATCGTCGCCACCACCACGCCTGATCGCATCTTCCCGAGCACGGCCTGTCTGCTGCAGGATCGCATCGGCGCCAATGGCTGCGCCGCGTTCGACGTACAGGCCGTATGCACCGGTTTTATCTATGCCTTGGGCGTGGCCGACAAGTTCATCCGCGCCAGCGGCACTAAGCGTGCGCTGGTGGTGGGGGCGGAGACCCTCTCGCGCATCGTCGATTGGACGGATCGCACGACCTGCGTGCTGTTCGGTGATGGTGCCGGGGCTGTGGTGCTGGAGGCTTCGGAAGAAGCAGGTGTCCTCTCCACCCACCTGCACGAGGATGGGCGTTACGATAGACTACTGACTGTCCCAGGCGGAGTTTCACAGAACGCAGCTCTCTGCCGCGAGGGGAGCGCCTTTATCCAGATGAAGGGCAACGAGGTGTTTATGATGGCGGTCAACACCCTCGGCCGCATCGTCGACGAGACCCTTGATGCGGCCGGCCTGGAGAAGTCTGATATCGACTGGCT
>JARJMX020000112.1 GCA_029335925.2 Gammaproteobacteria bacterium | reverse complement strand
CTTGTCTGTACTCTACAGAAGGAAGCAGGAGTCCGATCATGCCTGTCAACCTGAATCCCCCCGCCCCCGGCAGCCTCAAGCCGATTGCGGGCCTCCGCCTTGGCGTGGCCGAGGCGGGCGTGCGCAAGGCCAACCGCAAGGATCTCTTAGTCATGACCCTGCCCGAAGGGGCCCGCGTCGCTGGCGTGTTTACCCAGAACCGCTTCTGCGCCGCCCCAGTGACCCTGTGCCGCACGTTCCTCGCCAAGGGCGGTCCGATCCGCGCCCTGGTGGTCAACACCGGCAACGCCAATGCGGGTACCGGGGAGGATGGCCTTAAACGTGCCTACCGGGTGTGCGAGGCGCTGGCCCAGCAGCTTGGATGCAAGCCCGAACAGGTGCTGCCGTTCTCCACCGGGGTGATCATGGAGCCGCTGCCGGTCGAGCGCATCGAGGCGGGTTTGCCCAAAGCCCTCGCCCATCTTGGCGAGGCCCACTGGGAGGTCGCCGCCGAGGCGATCATGACTACTGACACCGTCGCCAAGGGGCTCTCCCGCCAGGTCGAGATCGAGGGCAAGACCATCACCGTCACCGGTATTGCCAAGGGCTCCGGCATGATCCACCCGAACATGGCCACCATGCTCGGCTATATCGCCACCGATGCCGCCGTGGCCCAGCCGCTTTTGGAGAAGATGCTGCGTGAGATCACCAACGTCTCCTTCAACCGGGTGACGGTGGATGGCGATACCTCGACTAATGACAGCTTTATCCTGATCGCCGCGGGCACCGCGGGCGTGAGCATCGACTCTGAGCAGGCGGCGGGCTATGCCGCGCTCTACGGTGCGGTGCGCGAGGTCGCCGTGTTCCTCGCCCAGGCCTTGGCCCGCGATGGGGAGGGCGCCACCAAGTTTGTCACCATCGAGGTGAGCGGTGGCCGCAACAGCGAGGAGTGCTTAAAGGTTGGCAAGGCCATCGCCCAATCCCCGCTAGTCAAGACTGCGCTGTTCGCCTCCGATCCGAACCTTGGTCGTCTACTGGCTGCCATCGGTTATGCGGGCATCGCGGATCTGGACGTGAACACCGTGCGCCTGTGGCTGGGGCCGGTGCTGGTGGCAGAGCATGGCGGCCGTCATCCGGATTATGTGGAAGCGGAGGCGGCGGCGGTGATGAAAGAGCCGGAGATCACCATCCGTGTGGACCTTGGACGCGGTACAGCGCAGGAAACGGTGTGGACCTGCGATTTCTCCTACGACTACGTGAAGATCAATGCGGAATACCGCAGCTAAGGGACGTCAGCTGTCGCGGCGTGCCGCCGCGCCTACCCATAGCCACTCGTAGGAGGCCCGTCCTCGGGCCAAGCTTCCACACAGTTCGCGCCGAGGATGGCGCTCCTACCGTGCTTCACTGGGCCCATGGGGGTCGCATGCCACGGCGATCTCAAGCCAAAACTGATGAAGGGTTAAAGAATGGCTAAGCCCCCCTTGCGCGTTGTCTGCGCCGTCATTCAGGGGACGGATGGGCGGGTGCTGATCGCCCGTCGCCTGTCCCATCAGTCCTTGGGCGGGCTGTGGGAGTTTCCCGGTGGGAAGCTCGAACCGGGCGAGTCTGAGCACGAGGCTCTGGTGCGCGAACTTGAGGAGGAGGTCGGCATACGTCCGCTTACGGCTCACCACTGGATGGATGTCCGCCACCACTATCCGGAGCGCGAAGTGGTGCTGCACGTCTGGCGGGTGAGTACCTGGCAAGGGGAGCCTTACGGTCGGCTGGGGCAGTCGCTCGACTGGATCGTGCCTGCCGCACTCAAGGCGCGCGACTTTCCAGCCGCCAACCGGCCGATCGTCAATGCTCTGGTCCTACCGTCGCGTTGTCTGATTACCGGCGAGGCCGCATCCGAGGCGGAGTTCCTTACCCGGCTTGAACGTGCATTGGGTCGGGGGAGTGGAATGGTGGTACTGCGCGGAGAGCAAGCCTTGGCGCTCGCCAGCCACGCCATCTCCCTGATCCGTGCCGCAGGGGCGCTCGCCATCCTCCATGCCGATCCCGAGACGGCCTTGAACCTTGGCGCGGATGGTGTGCACCTCAACCGCCACCGGCTCATGGCGCTGACCGTCCGGCCCGAGGGCCTTGGCTGGGTGGGGGCCTCTTGCCATGACGAGCTCGAACTGGCTCAGGCCTCAAGGCTTGAGCTGGATTATGCCTTCCTCTCTCCAGTCCTGCCCACCGCCTCACACCCCGGTGCGGAAACCCTGGGTTGGACGCGTTTTGCTGTGTTGAAGGCTGCTTATGCCCTGCCGGTCTATGCCCTCGGCGGAGTGGGAGAGGCCGAGCTGCCCACCGCCCTGGCCTGCGGGGCCCAGGGGGTGGCCGGCATCCGTGCATGGTGGTGATGGTCTACACTCGTTGTCTGTAACTCTGTCCCAACGAGGTAATGAGGATGATCAAGGAGCAGTTTGATACTACGGTTGAAGCCTTCAGGCAGCAGCGCGACGAACTGCGGCTTCAGCTCCACCTGCTTGGCATGGAGGCGCGCGAGGAGTGGCAGGAGGCCGAGCGAGTGTGGCAGCGGCTGGGGCAGATCGTGCAGCGCATTCGCGATGAGAGCGCCCATCAGGTTGTCGAGATGGTGGAGTCCTTCCGTCAGCTGGCCGATGAACTTGCCCTCCAATATGAGCGGCTCAAACCCATGGAGCGGGTGGCCGAGGGCATGGAGGATCTGCGCCGGATGCGCGATGAGCTCAAACTGCAGATTCACCTGATGGGCATGGAGGCGCGCGAGGAATGGGAAGAGACCGAGAAGGACTGGAATACCCTGCTTGCCCGGATCGAGGCCCTGAAAGACAAGACCGGTGCGGCGCTGGACGAGGCGGCCGAGGTCGCGCGGCAGCTCAGGGACGATCTGGCCCAGCGCTACCGCAACATCAAGGCACGTTTGAAAGATTGATGCCGCTAAAGCATGGAGGAAGCCCGTCCTCGGGCCGATGGCCTGACGCCCTATCGCGGTCGGTGCCGCCTTTACAACTGTTCCAGGGAGTGACAATCGGCTAACCTGGCCTCTGCCAAAGCCAAGGGGAGAGCAGCATGCGAGGCGATAGCAACATGCGGATGAGCGATGCGAAGTGGTGGCTAGGGAGCGCGGTGGTCATCGGCCTGTTGCTGTACGTCCTGCAGCATGATTTCTCTCACCTGCGTGCACCCGACATCCCCTTCGCCGGGCAGGTGGTCAAGCTCCCATCGCCCACCTGCTCTCCGGTGGGTGGGCCGTGTACTGTTTCTGATCCTCCCCGCATGTTGGCGCTGATGCTGAGCGGCGACGTGCGTCCCCTGCGACCCTTCGATCTTGAACTGCGTCTGCCTGATACCGTCCTGCCGCAAGCGGGGCCGGCCACGGTGGACTTCGTCATGGTCGGGATGGACATGGGGCTTAACCGCTACACCCTGACCCGTCAGGCGGATGGCAGCTATCGCGCCAAGATCATTCTGCCGGTGTGCAGCAGCGGCCGCAGCGACTGGGTGGCGAAGGTGAGTGCGATCGTTGGGCAGGAGATGTGGACGGCGGAGTTTCCCTTCGTGGCCGAGCCTTCCAAAGGTCAGCACGACTGAGTGCGTGCCGGTTGCCCTGAGCCTCAAGACCTGGTCGCGGCAAGGGCGCCGCCCCCATGGGCAGAGGGGTTTGTCTGTCGGCAGCCTAGGCTCAGGCCAACGAGCCCGTTCACCTCTTCAACAGCACATACACTGCTCC
>JARJMX020000111.1 GCA_029335925.2 Gammaproteobacteria bacterium | reverse complement strand
CCGGTCAGCCAGTCTTGCAGCAGCACCTACAGGCCGATGGCCAGACCAGCAAGGGAGGGATTCCAGAGCAGGGCAGGCGTCATAGCATAGTAAGGGTGATGATCATGCCAGGAAGTCTAGGGAAAAGCTTGGGTAAGGCGGAAAGCAAAAATGCCGATGGCCGCATAAGGCGGCCAGCGCAGAGGAGGGGGCGTGTCGCCGCGATGAATTTGGATCGGCCCGGAGCGGGCCTCTTACCCTGTAGGAGCGACGCCCTTGTCGCGAGAAAGGCTCAGTCCCTGGTTTCCGAATCCGGCAGGATGATGTTCAGCTCCAGGATCTCGACGCCGTCCTCGCGGTCGAGCTTGACCTTGACGGTGTCCTCGCTCACCGCGACATAGCGGCGGATCACCTCCAGCAGTTCCTTCTCGAGCATGGGTAGGAAATCATGTCCGCCGCGGGTCTGCGCCCGCTCGTGGGCGATGATGATCTGCAGTCGTTCCTTGGCCAGTTGGGCGGATGAAGGCTTCTTGCTGCGAAAGAAATCGATCAGGCTCATGGCTTATTTCCCGAACAGGCGGCTGAACAGGCCCTTTTTCTCGGCAGTGATGAAGCGCAGCGGACGCTCCTCACCGAGTAGGCGGGCCACGGCATCCTCATAAGCCTGCCCGGCATCCGAATTTTGGTCCAAGATGACCGGTTGACCGGCATTGGAGGCATTGAGCACAGCGGCTGACTCCGGGATCACGCCCAAAAGCGGCACAGCCAGGATCTCCAGCATATCGTCCACGCTCATCATCTCACCGGCATTGGCGCGGGCGGGGGAATAGCGGGTGACCAGCAGGTGTTGCTTGATCGGCTCCAGCTTGTTGACCGCACGGTAGGACTTACTGGCCAGCAGGCCGAGCATGCGGTCAGAGTCGCGTACCGAGGAAATCTCCGGGTTGGACACCACAATGGCTTCATCGGCGAAATACATCGCAAGCAAAGCCCCTTTTTCGATCCCGGCCGGCGAGTCGCAGACGATGTAGTCGAACCCGTCCGCCTTCAGGTCATCCAGTACCCTCTTCACGCCCTCCTCGGTCAGGGCCTCCTTATCCTTGGTTTGCGAAGCGGCCAGAACGTACAGCCCCTCGACCCGCTTATCCTTGATCAGCGCCTGGTGGAGGCTGGCTTCCCCGTTGATCACATTGACGAAGTCATACACCACACGGCGCTCCACGCCCATGATCAGATCGAGGTTGCGCAGGCCGATGTCGAAATCGATCACGGCGACCTTGTTGCCGCGCAGGGCCAGGCCCGTGGCGATTGAGGCGCTGGTGGTGGTCTTGCCCACGCCGCCCTTGCCGGAAGTCACGACGAGAATCTTCGTCACAGGATGTTTCCTCTATGCATGGTGGACGAGCCTTCAGCCGAAGGCGCGGATGATCATTTTTTCGTTCAGGATCTCAATGACCGCAGGCCGACCGAGCAGGGTGGGGTCGATATCCTCGCGCGTGCGGTAGATGCCGTTGATCGACACCAGCTCGGCCTCCAGGCTCTGGCACCAGATACGCGCATCGCTGCGGCCGCGCGCACCCGCCAGGGCCCGGCCGCGGAGCGCGCCATAGATGTGGATGTCGCCATCAGCCACCACCTCGGCCCCCTCGTTGACCGAGGACTCGATGATCAGATCGCCGCCGCGCGCGTAGAGCTGCTGGCCGGCGCGCACCGGCAGGCGCACCACGAGGTTACTGGCCGCCGGGGTGGGCGGAGCCTCTTCGACGGGCGGTGCTTCCTTGATCTTATCCGTGGTCGCTCCGGAGGGCTCACTCACCGCCTGGCCCGGGCTGTCCGGGAACAAGGCCAGGCGCGCGCGGGCTGCGGCGGCGCGTTGTTGCTCGTTGCCGCCCACCACGCCGACCACCGTCAGACCGTGGTTGTCCAAAAGACTGACCAAGGCAGGAAAGTCCACCACCTTGAAGCCGTCCTGTAGGGGTGAGAGGTCCACCACCAGTGGAGTGTTCTTGAACAGATTGGGAGCTTGAGCCATGTGCTCCTTGAGGCGCATGGCCAGTTGCACGATGTTGGGGTTGTACAGCTCGAACACCATTAGGGTGAGCATGCGGCCCTTGAGCACGAAGGCGGTATCCGTCGAGTCAGCCATGATCGGGGGTGTTTAGAGGGCGCAGCAGGCGAGGTCGAAGGCGATGTCCTCCGTACTCTGGCTGGTGCGTCCATCGTCCAGGTTGAGTTCAAGGAAGCGGATGGTAAAGCGCTGCTTGCCCGCGCTGACCTCCGGGAAACAGGTCGCGTCCTCAGGCAGGGTGACCCGGATCAGTTGGAACGGTAGCGAAGGATCCAGGATCTGCTGATAGAAGCCACCCTCGGCGACCGCAGCGGAAGGAGCAGCGCTCTTGCGCACAAGGTCAAGAATCAGCTCAACGCCTTCCTGCGCCACAGCAAACGGCATCAGCCAAGAGCGCAGGATGTCACGCCGGTCTTCGATGGGTTGGCGCAGCCAATGATGAAACATCGGCAGATCGAACTCGCACAGCCCGCCGGGAATCCGGCTGCGCTGCTGGATGGCGGAGAGGAACTCGTTGGTCTTGATGGCGGTGCCGATCGGCCCACTCTGCGCATGCAGGCGCTGGATCAAGGCTTTTTGCTGTTCCAACACTTGATTGAGTTTGAGGGTGTAGACATCGGGCGTTTCGTCTAGACGGGTCAGATTAGCACTCTGCCGCT
>JARJMX020000110.1 GCA_029335925.2 Gammaproteobacteria bacterium | reverse complement strand
GCCCAGCCTCACTCATGGCTCGCCCCAAGGCCAGCGCAACGCGATCGGCCCCACCACGGCCATCCCCGGCGATCACCTGCACCAAGTGCAGGTGGCGATCCGGCCCTTCAAATGCGCTTAAAGGCATGTTCCAGCAATTCGACGTGGCGCAAGGCGCTCATGCGTAGGAAAGCTTCCGCGTACTCACCGGCCCCCGTGGTGATGCCTCGGTAGCGGGAGAGGGCCAGGCTCGCCTCGAGCCAGTTGTTGGCCGCATTCTGGCTGGTGAAGCAGGCCAGCGCCTTGCGCTTCTGTTCGGCATGGGCAGAGATGTTGATCGCCACATTGGGCGTGAGGGTGTTCCACACCTCATACGAGTAGACCATGTAGCCCGCCCGACTCGCTCGGCTGTGGCGTGCTAGCAAGAGATTCACCGAAAGATGATCAACATGCCGATCGAATAACCCCGGGGTGTAAACCACATCGGGCCTCTCCTCGGCTAAAAAGGCCGCCAACCTATCCGGAAGATCGGCCTGATCCATCAGCGTCTTAGAGGGATAAGGCAGAAAATCCTGTCGCTGTACCCCCAAGATCTTACCTGCCGCCTGACCTTCTGCGATGCGCTCAGGTGTACAATCGGCAAAGGTCAGCACCGCCACCCGATCCCCCAGCGCCACGTGCTTGGCCATCACCCCACCACAACCGATGGTCTCATCGTCAATATGAGGCGCAAGCACCACCACACGCTGGCCGCGGGGCTTATCCTCCTTGGCCACGGAATAATTCAGTAGCGGTTCAATACCCTCGTACAGGCGATAAATGGTGCTCCAGCGCAGCCGTCGGTTCATGTGCACATCAGCCTTTGTAGTCTCGGAGAAGAAAAACCGAATACTCCAACGCCCAGTCCCGGTGAATGGGCACATGCAAAGGCGGGAGAGGCTCGACGGAGGCAAAGTGTTCGGCCATGGGCCCAGGCGTGCTGGCGCTGGTCACAAAAAGCACATCCTGCCCCCGCTGCGCAGGGCCCAGGCTGTGCCTGAGGTCATACTGGTGCCGCAACAAACCTTGCGGATTCCAACTTAAGACCCGCTCGGGCGGGATGCGGGCGTAATAGACAAGCTCCGCCAACACCTCGCGCTCCTCGCTCACCAGCAACGCCTGCGGGTGCGCGGCCTGAAGACGAGCGAATTGCTCGCCCAGGCGGTCCCAGCCCCGCACCCGCTTGAATGGATCGGTTTTGGCCGTCAATTCAAAACCGAGTGTTCCTATGATCCGATCGTAATGGTAGGCCCCGAACATCAACGCCACATTCAAGGCCAAGGCCGACAGCAACCAGCGTCGATGGGCATAGGCCGCGCCCCAGCGGGCCACCAGGACGCTAGCCGCAATGAAGGCCGGAGCGGCCCAATTGGCATTGGCCCGGCCAAACAGGGCTTGGGCACTGATAATGGCAAGGAAGGTGAAGGTGAATACCAGAAGCAGTACCGTCCAGGGGGTGTGTGGGAGGCGGAAGGCCGCGACCAACCCCAGCACCAAGGCCAACGGCCCAAACACCGCAAACTGGCCGCCCCAAAAGGCACCGAGCTCCCCCCAGTGCAGGGTTTGCTCATAAAGATGAGAAATCTCCGCCGTGTGCCGCAAAGTAGGCCAGCCATGGCTGGCATTCCAGAGCAGATTGGGCAGGAAAATCACGAAGGCCAACCCCGCAGCCAGCCACAGGCGTGGATTGCGCAGCTGACCACGCCAGGCGGGCACCAGCAGCACCGTAAGTAGGGCGGAGGGAGCAAACAGGATCATGGTGTATTTGCTCAAAAGCCCACATCCCCCCGCCAGCCCGACCAGGAACCAATGGCGCCAGGCATTGGTTTCCAGAGCGCGGACAAAGGCCAACAACCCCGCTGCCCAGAACAGCAGCAGCAGTACGTCCGTGGAAATGATCAGATTGGAGAGCGCCACGCCGGGCATGAGCAGGAACAGCGCCGCGGCCCACAGCCCGGTGCGGGCATCGAACAGTGTCTCACCGAGTTTAAACACAAGAAAGGTGGTGATGGGATAGACCAACAGCGCGCCGAGCTTGACACAGAACACGCCATCGCCACAGAGGGCAGTGGTCAGGGCAATCAATACAGCGATCAGCGGCGGCTTGGAGTAATAACCCCAGTCGAGCTGCTGCGCCCAGCCCCAGTAATAGGCTTCATCCACGTACAGACTCAACCCGGAACCCGCCAACACCAAGGCCCGGTAAGCAGTCACAAGGCCAAGCAGCAGAACGAGCGCAAGATAGGCGCGGGAATCAGGCGTATCGATCAGAAGGCGCACGAAAATATCATCATGAGACTGGCCAGAGGGCATAGCCTAACCCAAAGAGGGTTGTTAAAGTGCCTCACCCTTCGATTTTCCACCCCGTCATGCCTCGTTACACGCGTCACTACGTCCTGCTCGCTCTCGCCGCAGTGATCAGCTTTCTGGTTAACCTCGGTGGCGTTCCCCTGTTCGACCTGGACGAAGGTGCCTTTTCCGAGGCTACGCGGGAAATGTTCGTGCGCGGGGATTTCATCTCCCCATTCGTCAATGGCGTGCCGCGCTTCGACAAGCCGGTGCTGATCCACTGGCTGCAGGCGGCGAGCGTCGCCCTGTTCGGTCCGACGCCCTTCGCCTTCCGCCTACCCTCGGCCCTGGCGGCCATCGGCTGGGTGCTGCTGGTCTACGGCTTTCTCGCCCGAGTGCTGGACCGAAAGACCGCTCTGCGCGCCGCCCTGTAGGTCGCAACTTCCCTTGGAGTCATGGTCATCGGCCGCGCCGCCACCGCCGACGCCCTGCTCAACTTGTGGCTGGTAGCAGCCATGTTCGGTATTTACCTCTACTTCCTTGAACGTCGCACACGCTGGATCCTGCTCACCCACGCCGCCATGGGCCTTGGCTTTCTCACCAAGGGCCCGATTGCGCTGCTGATCCCGAGCGTGGTGGCCTTACTGTTCTTCGCCCTCAAGCGCGAACTGCCAGCTCTGTGGCGGGCGGCCTTTCATCCGCTGGGCCTGGTGCTGCTCATCGCCATCCCCCTGCCCTGGTACCTGTTGCAATACCAGGCCCAAGGCATGGCCTTCATGGACGGCTTCTTTGGCACCCACAACATTGGACGCTTCTTAGGGCCGATGGAGGGGCATACGGGCAGCCTGTTCTACTACCTCCCCATCGCCCTGCTGCTTGCCCTGCCCTATACCACATTGCTGCTGCGCGCGGTGCGCGAGCTGCCCGAGCGGGTCAAGTCGCCGCTCGGGCTCTACCTGTCTTTGTGGTTCGGCTTTGTGCTGGTGTTCTTCTCTCTCTCCGGCACCAAGCTACCGCATTACCTCAACTACGGCATGACCGCGGCCATGATCCTGGCTGCCCTGGCCTTGCCCGCGCTGCGCTCGCGCTGGCTTGCCCTACTCCCGCCGGTACTGTTTTTTGCCGCCCTCGCCGCCCTGCCCTCGCTTTGGCCACACATCACCGCCATGCAGAGGGACGAGGACGTGCGGGCCCTGCTGACCGGCGCGGAGGAGCTGTTCGTACCGGGCTTTGGCATTGTATTCGCGCTGCTCGCATTCGGAGGTATTGCCTTGATGCTTGCCCACCGCCTCCCCTTAACCCGCACCCTGATCGGCCTTGGGTTGGCGGGCAACCTTGCCTTGGCCCTATGGCTTGCCCCGAGCCTTGCCGCCATCCAACAAGGCCCCATTGTCCATGCGGCCAAACTCGCCCGCGACCTACCGGGGCCTTATGTTATGTGGGAGGTCAACACACCAAGTTTTAGTGTGCACAGCGGGCACGTACAGGAACGACGTGAGCCACGGCCGGGCGATCTTGTTTTTACCCGTACGCACAAGCTCGCAAAACTGCCGCCTCATGAAGTGCTGATGGATGAGCGCAGCTATGCGCTGGTGCGTATCCAATAAGGGCATCAACGCCAAGGCCGATTGGCGCGCCACAACACCCAAGCACTGCCAAGCACGGCCCACAGTGCCACCGGCACCAGCATCCAGCGCCCTTCAGGGTAGCCACCATCGAAGCCGTAAAACTGCGCCAGACAGCCAAGCAGAAGCAGGGCCATGAGCGGCTGCCCAAAGCGACGGTTGACTGGCCAGCGATCGGCCAGGCGCACCCCGACCCAAGCCGCCACCCAGCCGATGAACACCCCGGCAGCCACGTCCTGCGGCCAGTGCGCCCCCACCACGGTGCGCGCAAGGCCCGCCACCACCGCCACACCAGCGACAAGCAGCCCCCCCCACCATGGCATCCGCAGGCTCAAGGCGAGCACGCCCGCAGCGGTGGCGATACTGGCCGAATGGCCGGAAGGGAAGGACTGGGCATAGAGGGCATGACCGATCAAGTGCACCTCCTCGGACGGCAAAACACCCAGCGGGCGCGGCCAGGCGAGCCAGGACTTCAGGCCATGGACCACCACAGTAGCAAGCAAGGCAGAGAGCACGGCGGCCCAGACCACCTCGGGTCGGCGCCAGATGAAGGGCAAAAAGAGGGTAACGGTCACAAGGGTGTCACCCAGCAGGTTGATCCCTGCCCATGGTTGTTCAAAGCCAGTCCCCCAGCCATTGATGAGACGAAACCCTGCCAGGTTGACCCCAGGAAGAAAACTGATCAGCAGCAGGAGGGCGAACAGCCCAACCAGTGCAAGATAAAGCCGCTGCTCAAGCCTGAGGGGGCTCATGCCAAGCCTCTTCATCGGTGGCCAGTGCGGCATCCTTGTTGCGCACGATATAGCTCTTGCGTTCCTGCGACTCGAAATAAATGCGCGAGAGCATCTCCGCCACCACGCCGGTGGTGAGCATCTGCACGCCCACCAGGATCAGCAGAATACCGGTGAAGAACAATGGACGGGTGCCGATGTCCTCGCCCAAAAGTTTGAGCAACACCATGTAGACCATGATCAAACCGCCCAGGCCGCCGAGGCCCAAGCCGACCATGCCGAAGAAATGCCCGGGGCGCGCAGAGAAGCGCATAAAGAAATACACCACCAAGAGGTCGATGATGACGCGGAAGGTGCGGGAGATGCCGTACTTGGACACTCCACGGGTACGCGGATGATGCGCCACCACCTCCTCGGCGATGCGGTTCGGTGCGGTGTAAGTGGCAAGCCATGCCGGGATGAAGCGATGCATCTCGCCGTACAGACGCACGTTCTTGACCACCTCGGCGCGAAACACCTTCAGGCTGCAGCCGTAGTCGTGAAGCTGCACTCCGGTAATGCGGCGAATCAGTTTGTTGGCAATACGCGAGGGGATCTTGCGCATAATGAGCGCGTCCTGACGGTTCTTGCGCCAGCCGGCGACGAGGTCGAGGTCCTCATCCAACAGGCGGTTGACCATGCGCGGAATATCGATGGGGTCATTTTGCAGGTCGCCATCGAGGGTAGCGATCACATCGCCGCGCGCAAGGTCGATGCCCGCTTGCATCGCCGCGGTCTGGCCGAAGTTGCGGCGCAGCTCCACCACCCGTACGTGCTCCCCATACTTGGCCTGACCCTCGCGCATCATCGCCAGCGTGCCATCACTGCTGCCGTCGTTCACCAACAGCACTTCCCACGGCATCGGGTAGTCACCCAGCACCTCGTGCACACGCTCAAGCATGGGCAGGACATTGTCCTGCTCGTTGTACATGGGGATGACGAGGGAGAGGCGGTGATCGACGGTGACACTCATGGCGTATTCTTGTCCTTGTCGGGTGCTGGCATGGTAGCTGATTTGCCCGGCATCAGCATGGCCGCCAGCCCGAAAAGCACGCTGGAACCGAGCAGGAACAGGTGCGTGTTGATGGCCGCCTTTGTAGCCGCCGCAAGCTTCACCCCCTGCGGTAACAGCGCGCCGAGCATCCCTGCCTCGTAGGTGCCGAACCCGCCCGGGGCATGGA
>JARJMX020000101.1 GCA_029335925.2 Gammaproteobacteria bacterium | reverse complement strand
CTCAGGCGAGTTGACTAACACCAACCCCCAGCGCTCCGACACGCCATGATCCCTAGCGATCTCCCGCACCCTCTCACCGGAGTCCTAGGCCTTGCGGATCGCTTCATAGCGGCGGTGGATGTGTAGGTGTTGGGCTTTCGGGATATAGAGCTTATCCCCTCCTGCGTATCCGATCAGCGCCTCCTGCGCCGGCAGCGGCAGATCGGCCAGCGGCCCACGCTCAGGCAGTCGCTTCGGGATGGGGATAGCCAGCCCGCCACAGGTCTGGATCAGGGCTTCCAGCGCCTCGCGTCCGATCAGCCGTTCGAGCAGTCGGGTATCAGCTTTGGCCACTCGTATTCTCCTCGCCGTAGAGTTTTGTGCGCACTTGATGCAAGACCTGCGCATCGATGGCGCGCCGCTCTTTTGATGCGTTGCCCGGCATATGCGCCAACACTTCCAGCATGGCCAACGCTTCCCTCGGCGCAATCTCGCCTCCGGCAACCTTGGCGAGCAGATCGGCTTTCATTGCCGCAGGCGTGTCGCCATCGATGAACACGGCATCACGCACCGCTTGCAGCGGCGGCAGCGCCCGATCCAGTAGCAGCTTGGCCGCTTGCACATCACCTGCCACCGCCATCTGGTAGAGCTTTTGCAGCACCGGCGGCAGCACCTTGCGGATCGCTCGCCTAAGCTGCGCAGTCTCCGCCGCGTCACGTGATACTTTGGCCGGTACCTTAGGCATTGCGCATCCTCCACAGCGCAAGCAAGACGGCATCGGCTCGATCATGGCGGCTCAGGTAGGGGCGAGATGATGGGCACAGACGCAAGCAGGCAGCGATGCTGGCGTCCTTGCTGGCTCCGGCGGGTATCCCTGCCCAGCGCCGCCACGTGATGGGAGATACGCGCTCCAGCGGCAGGCCGGTGGCCATCACCAGCGCCTCCAGCGCACCCGTGATGCGCCCGAAGGCAAAAGCGCTTGCCTTGGCGTCTGTTGGCCGCGCCCCCACACGTTCAATGACCGCATGGTCGGCGCGATGGCGAGCGATGCATGCGGCCAGTCGCGCGGCATCGATGGCCTTCTGCCTTCCTTCGGCCAGGATGGGCGCATCCTCGACATGAATCACGCGCCCATCCTCCACCCATGCCAGCGCTCCATGCAGGCCGGGGTCAATGCCCAGCACGATCACCCGATCACCTCGCAATCGCTGGATGCGCAGACGATGCCCCATATTGCGCGGCAGGTCTCCACGTCAGCCGCGTTGTAAGCGGCCAGTTTTTCGTGCTCGCCATTGCGCCACAGGTCGCATACCGCGCTCCCGTCAAATTCGGCCTTGGGGTCTGGGACGCCAAGGCAACGAGCAAGGCGCGACAAGCTCACCCTACCGCCATAGCCGACAAAGTGCAGCATGGTATCGTCATAGTCGCGCCCGTGCCGTCCATCGGCTCGCGGCAGCCAGTAGGGGGGACGAATGCGATTCGCCCAGCAGCGCGCACGCAGAAATCCGAAATCGAAAGCCGCGTTGTGCGCAACCGGCTTGATGCTGATGGCATCCCACGGGCCGCGCCGTGGGTCTTCGTTGTTGGCGATAACGGCCTCGATGCGCCACTTGATTGCCCAAAGCGCTCGGCGCAGAAAGTCGCCTTCCGTTTCCTTGCACTCGCGCACCAAGGAATGGGCCGGGCCTTCATCCAGGGCAAAGCCGATAGCACACACCTCTCCCAAGGCTGGATCAAGCGCTTGCTTACGCCAGTTCTCTTCAACGGCCGCTTGGCCGTGCTCTTCCCACCAAGCGGCGATGCTCTCCTCTTTCTTGAGATTGCCGGGTGGTCGGGTCTCGGCGCGGGCTATCTCGCGGGCTTCGTCGCTTTGGCCGGGGATGGTCTCGATATCGAGGAACAGGGGGAGCATCAGAACACCTCCTCTTTGACGCGGTTCTGCCACTCCGGGCTTGCGACGATGGCCTCCTGTTGGCGCGGGGTCAGCCGGTCGAAGGCGCCCCACGTCGCGGAGTCGTCGATGTCGAACAGGATCGGGTCGGCCACCTCTGGCGGTGGGGTCATGCCTCGGGGCAGCGGGCTTGCAGCCTTGACTTCTGCATAGGTCTTACCCTCGCGCTCGGCATGCACTACATTGAGCAGACAGGGAACATTGATCAGCTTGGCGAGAGAAAACCCCTTAAGCTCCTCCGGCGTGAAGGCGCGGCCGCGCCAGCCTTCCAGAAACTGGCGTAGGGCGCTTTTCTCATGCAGGCTCGCGGTGAAGCGGCGCGACAGGATAAACGGCGTGCCATCGCTTTTAGCCTCGTCGGCCAGTTGCCACGCGATGGCGATGCGATGCACACGCTTTTCATCGCCCTGAAAGGCCAGCGTCTGCGTGCCCATATCGATGACATGGCAGCAGCGCGCAGCGAAAGTGCCCGCAGGCGGCAGTTCATAGCTTGCTTCGGTCATGGTTACGGTCAGGCTCATTGCAGGCCTCCTTGGGGGTGGATGGGTTCAATGTCTTCGGGATCGAAGCCGGTATCGTCGGCCGCCTCTTCTGCCGTCATGGGTGCGTCGTAGGCAATGACGGAACCGTCCGGTAGCCGCCAAATCTTGGCCATCGGTGCGTCCGGTGCGTCGTAGTGGTTGATCAGCTTGGCGATGTAGCTGCGCAGGTCTTCAACAAGGCACATTACTTCGTTCATCTCAGTTTTCCTTTAGGGTTGGGGTTGCGAGTATTGCCCTTGACGAATAGGTATTCCCGTCTTGGGCGCTAAACACCACGCAGGCAGGCCATAGGGCGGCCTATCCACGGGATCGGTCGTGTTGGGCAGCGTCTCATCGTGCAGCGCATCACGCAGCGCCACCCACGGGCAGCCGGTATTGCGGGCCAGTAGCCCGGTGGCCGCCATCGCTTCGGCGTGTGCCTGCGCGCGCGGCATGACGCAGGCCAATGCCGCCTCGATGTCTTGCGCATGCTCTGCCAGCAAGGCGGCTTGAAGGGCGAGCTTGTGCTCACGCAGCACAGGCCGCCAGCGCGCCAGCGTTGCCTCGTCGCCACGCACCGTGACAGCACCTTTGTCGCTCAGCGCCACCTTCAGCCCCACCTCGCGCACCGTGTTCAACAAGCCGCCAGCGGTCATAGCCGCAACTCCACTTCAATGCGGGGGATGGTTTTTTCGCTGGTGACAGTGGTGACAGTGGTTAAATCATTGTTTTTATTGAAGTTTTTCCTGTCACCACCATCAGAAGAAAGTGGTGACAGTGGTGACAAACCGGCGTACTTGTCACCAGTGTCACCAGTGCGTTTTTGCAGTGGTGACACCGTAACCCATTGATTTATAAGGCTGTCACCAATGTCACCAGTGTCACCACTCAAAAACGATGGGCGCAATAAGAAGACACGCACAGTGCCGTAGCCCCCTATCCGCTCTGAACGTGTAGGTCTGTTGTCTCCTCCGGGCACCAGCCAGCCGACTTCACGCAGCACCCGCACAGCCTCCTTGCTGTCGAAACCCTTGCACACCTCACGGCGGAAAGCCTCAGGCAGGATCAGGTATTCGGTCGCGCCTTCACGCTGGCGCACGAAGCCAACACGATCGCGGACGATGCGGTTGTCGTCGCCGTCCAGACGCTGAAACCGTGCATCGCCGTGCGCTTCGATGAAGGCTTGTACTTGCGCCAGTATGGCGCGCTCCTCGTGTAGCACCTTCCCACCGCCAAAGCCTTCCAGCCACGACAGGAAGCAGGCCTTGGCGGCGGCGAAGGACTCGCCTTCTTGCCAACCGGTCAGACCGTAGCGGGTTGCCAACTCACCGGCAGCGGCTACCAACCCGAACCGCTTGGCCACGCGCACCACTTGGCCGGTCGCACCTTCTCCGCCCATGGTCGCAAACTTGTCCACGATGCTGCGCAGGGTGTCAGCCCATTGCTCGCGATTAGCCACGATGCGTTCCAGCCACGCGCGGCCAATCGCGCCGTGATGGCGGTCGGTAGCGTCTTTGATGGCTTGCGCGAAGGCGGCCGGGGAAGAATACCCGTGCAGGTTCTCAAATAGCCCCATGCCACACCCGGCATCGGCTTCGATGTCAGCCAGCCGCACCTCCTGCCCGGCCGTCGTCCGATAGCCAGCTCGGGCCGCCAGTGCGGGCAGGCTCTCCTCGCCAGAGGAAAGAAACAACAACCGCCAGCGGGCAACAGGCCGCGCCGCGCCCGTGCGGTTGGCTCTGGTCTTGCCTTGCCCATTGGCGAGCAGGTAAGCGGTCTCGCCCGCTTGTTTCGGGTCGCACTGGCCGATCTCGTCGAGAATCAGCACACCATCGTTGTGCGCCGCCGCCACGCCCTCAAGACCGTTGGCCGTTGCGCGCCAGTTGCGCACGTAATCCCGCCCACCCCAGATGCTGGCGGCTGCACGCAGTGCCGTGCTCTTGCCGGTAGAGGATGCGCCGCGCAGGTGAAAGCCGCCGCCTTCTTCGCCCACGATATCCAGCAGCGAACCGGCCAAGGCACACGCTGCGGCAAACACCAACCGAGAGTTACCAGATAGCAACTTGCCGACATGCTCGCGCCAGCTTTCCACGTCGCCGCGCGTCGCAAAACCGGGGGCGATGGCATGCTCGCTTTGATAGACGACGATTTCCTCGGTCTGGCCAATCGCTTCTTGCGGCAGAAGATAGACGCTGCCATGCCAGCCGATGCACTCCACGCACCGCGCCATCGCTTCGGTGGGCCAGACTTGCAGGTAAGCTTGCAACAGGTCGCGGGCCTTACGGGATGGCGAGATACGCAGGCCGCGCCGGGCCAGCTCGCGCCGCACCTCCAGCCCGTCGCCTTGCAGCAGGCTCATCGGCATGGCCCATCGATGGGCCATGCCATCGTCGTCGTGCCATTCGAGCAGACGCCCCCACTCTTCGCTGCCGCCGTTGCGCGTCTTGGCCAACACGTCAATGCGCGAGCAAATCCACAGCGGCGGCTGCGGCTCACCGTCCTTGTCGTGGGCCTCGAAAAAGACGCCTTCATCGCGCACCACAAAACGCCCTCCGGCATAGTCGCAGCTTGGCGCTTGCGCTCGCGCATCCAGAAAGGCCGCGCCGTTTTCGATGCCTTCCCATACGCGCGCGTTCATGCCGCACCCCCCAGCCGTGCGGCTTCTTGCAAACGTGCGGCCGCCTTGATCAGCCGCTCGCGCTCGGCGTCCGATAGCGTCTTGCCCTTGGCCATATCCGCCGCCGCCACGGCGCACAGTAGGGCCTCGAAGGCCACTGCGCGCAAAACGTCGGCGGCAGGAAAGGGGATGCGTTCCGGCCTTGCGTGATCGATGGCGCGCGGCGGGAACAAGTCGGCTAAAGACAGCCCTACCGCGGAAACGATCTGATGGACGTCGCAACCGGCGAAGCAATGGAGTAGCACTCGGCCGTCTTCCAGCTCACGAATCGCAAGCGATGGATGACGATCTTCATGCGCCGGGCAGCGTGCAATCCACCGACCGGCACCGGTGCGCTTGACTCCTTGCAGCCTGTCGAGCAGGCGGGATAGAATGGCGAACGCGTATGTATTAGATGCCGCTTCCCGTTGGCCGACGTGGGCGGCTTTTTCTTTGGGTGCGAGCATGGCTCACACCTCAACTTCGCCGGTCAGAATCTTCTTGGCCAAGCCGCGCACGGCACGGGCTTCAACGGCCAGCTTGCGGCTTTCGATCCACGCTTCGATGTCGGACTTGCGCCAGCCGACCGCGCCGCGCGAGATAGCAACTTGATGTGGAAACTCGCCGGACCCCATCAGACGGTAGATAGTGGACCGGCCTAGACCAGTTATCTCAATGACTTTGGGAAGACGTAGCAGCGTATCCATAGGGCATCCTCAGGTTGAGTTGGGATGCCCGCATGGTGCATATGGTGCTCAGCTTGTGTCGATTCTCAATGTCCCGCTATGAATGCGGGAAATTGAGAATTTTTCAGTGTCTGATCGCTAGTTGGTCGTCAGCCAAGATCGCCTCTGCCAACTCTCTCGATAGGCGGTGCGATTCCAACAGATGCTTGGGAATTCTGTAGTAGGCCGACCTAACGGCACTTGGACTTTTGCCAAGCTTGGATGCTGCATACTCGAACGCAGGGCCAGGCTCACCGTCTTTGGATGTTTTCAGTCCTTGCGACAAGGCTTCTTGGACGTCGTGAATGATGTCGAACGCCTTGTTGTTTTCTCTATTTATGGCATTGCTCCACGATGCGCCACCAGCCTTAGCAGCCAGCACGCCAAAAAACCACCAGAACAACACCAGCGGAAAGGTGCCGTCTTTCAAAAGACGATCAACAAATGCCTTGCAGATGATGCTGTCTATCTCTTCGTCTATACCTAAGGCATGCACCAATCCAGCCGCGTAAACCTCGATTCTGTTCGGCTCGGCGCTTAGATAGGCGCGCGCAAGTTGTTCTATTTCATGCATGCTTATTTTCTCCAGCCGTGCTGCATCCACCATCTCCGCCGGCTGCCGCGATATGTCCTGCCTATCCTTGTCGTCATAAGGCCCCCTGTTCGCCACCGGTCTTCGTCGGGCAGCCTCTGGAGCAACGCCCAAATATCCGCTAGTCGTTCATGACGCCAGCGGCTGGATTGTGGGCAAGGTCTTATCCATGCGTCTGGCCTCCCACAAATCCAGCGCCGCTTGCATGGCCAGCCAGGATTCGGCGCTCGTGCCCATCAACTTGCCCAGTCTGATGGCAAGCTCTGGACTTAGTCGGCGCTTTTCATGCAGCAGCTCGGACACCGTCAGGCGGGACACATGCAGCCGTCTGGCCAGTTCGGTTTGCGTCATGCCCAGGGCGGGCAGGATGTCTTCACGCAGGATCGCGCCGGGATGTGTCGGCTTGCGGTTCGGATCGCGCAGGCTCATCAGTGATAATCCTCCAAATCAACATCGGTTGCGTCTTCGCCCTCGAAACGGAACGTCAATCGCCAGTTGCCGGACACCGACACGGCGAAATACCCGCGCCGGTCACCCGTCAAGCCGTGAAAGCGGTAGCCGGGCAAGCGCATGTCTTCGGGCTGAATCGCCGCATCCAGCCGATCCAGCATGCGCTCCAGCCGCGCGGCATATTGGGCCGGAATGCCGCGCCGGTCACTTTCGGCAAAAAATCGCTCCAACCCTTTGTGCCGGAACCGCTTGATCATGTCGGAATTGTAATCCTGAGCATTACAAAGCGCCAACCTTCTGGCTCGCCAGATCGATGACCTTATGCCCTTGGGTCGCAAAATCGCCCCAGTCCTGCATCAGTCGTCGGCGCTTCTCAAGCAGCGTGCCACGGGCGTAGGCCGCCTCGGCCTTGTCGGGAATTTGGTGGGCCAAGGCATGCTCGATCACTTCGCGCGGATGGTGCGTTGCTTCGCCGGCCCAGTTGCGGAATGTCGCGCGGAATCCGTGCACAGTGATGGTGCGGCCCGTCTGTGGGTCGATCCACCGGCCCGGCTCTTTCTCATCCATGCGCCGGATGCAGGACGTCAGCGCCATGTCGGACATGGGCTTGCTCGTCGGCGATGGAAACACCCAGTCGCAGCCTTCTATCCTCGGCAGATCGCGCAACAGTGCCAGCGCCTGATCAGACAGGGGAACGATGTGTTCGCGCCCGGCCTTCATCCTCTCGGCCGGGATCGTCCATAGCCCACGCTCCATATCTATCTCACGCCACCTCGCAAACCGCGCCTCTCCAGATCGGCAGGCCGTCAGGATGACGAAGCGCAGGCAGATCGCCGCCATGCCATCGATGCGGCCAAGCTCGCCGAAAAACTCTGCCACCCGCTCATAGGGCAGGGCGGGATGATGCTCGGTACGCTTGACCTTGCCCGCCGGTGGCAGCAATGCTTGCAGGCAGCCGCGCCAGCGTGCCGGGTTATCGCCAGTGCGTAGCCCCTGCGCCGTTGCAGCATCCAATACTGCCTCGATACGCTGCCTAAGACGGCTTGCTGTCTCTGGCTTTTCCGTCCAGATGGGGCGCAGGCACTTCAAGACGTGCTCCACCGTCACCTTATCCACGTCCAGACGGCCGATGACCGGATAGGCATAGTCGCGCAAAGATGATCGCCATTGTTGGGCATGCTTGGCGTTGCGCCAGCCCGCTGCCTTTGCTGCAATCAGCCGCTCGGCGATAGCCTGAAAGGTTGCGCCGCCACGTGCCCGTCTGCGCTCGGCGGCAGGATCGATGCCTTGCTGCCGTTTGGCCGTAAGCTCAAGCGCCTTGGCCCGTGCCCGCGCCAGTGACGTGTCCGGGTATCCGCCCAGGCCGATCTCGTGCGCTTTGCCGTCCGCGCCGAGATAACGATAGCTCCAGCTAGCCGCGCCGCTCGCTTTCACCAGCAGATAAAGCCGCCTGTCGATCCGGTGCTTGCCGGGCTTGGAAAGCAGCGCCTTGATATGCAAATCGGTTAGACGCACCCCTCACCTCCCGTTCGTCCTACAAAAAATCCAACAAATTATAACTGGGATTCTGCGGGATTCGAACGGAAGAATTGGGACAAAAAATGCTTCTAACTCATTGTTTCCCCATGGATAATTTGCATTGCCGGAAACGTCGTGAAATATGGGTTTGGCGGACTCTCCCTCCGCCATCTCATCCGACGTCTGATTCCAGACGTTCTTCTGAATGGAAGGCCGCTGCGCCTTCTGTCTGTGTTTCTCAGGCCTTGAGCTTATGCAGAGGGCGATTTGCTGCAGATGGGCCAATGCGCCGAATGGCGTAAAACGCAATCTCACGCATCGAACCGCGCGAGCACATCCCACTGCGCCACCCCGTCGGTTGGCGGCGGGGTTCGCTGGAATCATAGCAAGCTCATGCAGCGCGGCTGCTTGACGCGCCAGGATGGCCAGGATGATGGGGGGCTGCGGCAGTGTGAGGCGCAGCAGTTCATTGACCGTGGATGGGTACAAGCCTTCGCGTCGGACGGATCTCGCTGCCGCTGCCCACCACGCTTTTGTCGAGTAAGTCTTGACCTCGAAGCTGCTAGACTTCACGCCCATGCTCAATCTCAATCATCTCTCCCTCCGCCGCGGTGCGAAGCTGCTGTTTCGCAACGCGAACTTCCAGATTCATCCCGGCCAGCGCGTGGGCGTGACCGGGGCCAATGGTTGCGGCAAATCCAGCCTGTTCGCCTTGCTGCGTGGCGAGCTCTCGCCCGACGCAGGCGATGTGGCCTATCCGTCGAACTGGGTGGTAGCGCACGTGGCGCAGGAAACCCCGCCGGATCCGCGCCCGGCCATTGAATATGTCCTTGATGGCGATACGGAGCTGCGAGTGATTGAGCGCGCCATGGCCGAGGCTGAGGCCGCGGGGGAGGGGGCGCGCCTAGCCGAGTTGCACGGGCGGCTGGAGGCGATTGGCGGCTACGAGGCACGGGCCCGCGCCGCGCGCCTACTGTACGGCCTGGGTTTCGCACCGGGGACGGAGTTGCGCCCCGTAGCCGAGTTCTCCGGCGGTTGGCGGATGCGCCTGAACCTTGCCCGCGCGCTCATGTGCCGCTCCGACTTGCTGCTGCTGGACGAACCGACCAACCACCTTGATCTTGAGGCAGTGGTCTGGCTCGAGGATTGGTTGAAGGGTTATCGTGGCACCTTGCTGTTGATCTCGCACGATCGCGACTTCCTCGACACCGTCTGTACGCACATCGTGCACATTGAGAATGAGGCCGCCATCCTTTACACCGGGAATTACAGCGCGTTCGAGAGGCTGCGCGCCGAACGCTTGGCCACCCGCCAGGCCGAATATGCGCGCCAGCAGCGCGAGATCGCCCATATCCGCAGTTTTGTCGATCGCTTCAAGGCCAAGGCGAGCAAGGCCCGCCAGGCGCAGAGTCGTCTTAAGGCGCTTGAGCGCATGGAGTTGATCGCCGCCGCGCATGTGGATTCCCCTTTTCATTTTGCCTTCCAGCCGCCTGAGAAACTGCCCAACCCGCTTTTACGTCTCGATGGGGTCAGCGCAGGCTATAGCGAGCGCCCGGTTCTTAGCGGAGTGAAGCTGATCTTCGCCCCGGGGGATCGGATCGGCCTTTTGGGCGTCAATGGCGCGGGCAAGTCGACCCTGATCAAGCTCTTGGCGGGTGAGATCGCGCCGCTTGTCGGAGAACGCATTCCGGCCAAGGATCTGCGCCTTGGCTATTTCGCCCAGCACCAGCTTGAGCAGCTTCGTCCGGAGTGGACGGCACTCGAACATCTGCGCCATGAACATCCTCAAGTTCCCGAACAAGCACTGCGCGATTACCTCGGCGGCTTCGGTTTCGCGGGCGACATGGCGCTCACTCCGGTTGCGCCGTTTTCGGGCGGCGAGAAAGCCCGCTTGGTACTCGCCCTGCTGGTCTACCGTCGGCCCAACCTGTTGCTGCTCGATGAGCCGACCAACCACCTCGATCTTGACATGCGCGATGCCCTGGCGCTGGCGCTCCAGGACTTCGAGGGGGCCATGGTGATTGTCTCGCACGACCGGCACATGTTGCGAACCTGCGCCGACCGGTTGTGGCTGGTGCATGGCGGGCGGGTGGAGGAGTTTCCGGACAGTCTAGACGACTATCCGCGCTGGCTGGCGGCCCAGCAGGTCGCCCCTCATCCGGTGGCAGCCGTCACCGCCGAGGCTGAGCACAGCGCAGCGGCGCGCAAGGACCGCCGACGTATGGAGGCCGAACAGCGCAAGCGCCTGCAACCCCTGCGCCGGCAGGTGGAGCGGCTGGAGGCCGAGATGGAGCGCCTCACGGAGGAGAAGAGGGTGCTGGAGCAGAGCCTCGCTGATCCTGCGATCTATGCCGAATCCAGCAAGGACGTGCTCAAGCGCCTTCTTGCGGATAAGGCACGGGTCGATACCGGCCTCACCAAGGTTGAGGAGGAGTGGCTTGCGGCTAGCGAGGCGTTGGAGGAGGCGATGCGGGAGGTCCGCCCCGGCCCCACCTGAGGGTATTCCTCCAGAGCCGGGTGTGGTTTGTGAGGCGATCCGCGACAGGGGAGGATTCAGGCCCCTGAGCCCTCCTTGGGATGGAGGTGTGGGTAAGGCTTCGGCGGTTCCGGCGTCAGCACGGTGTCCTTCGGCGGCCCTGGCAGCAGAGCGGGATAGTCGAGAATATAGTGCAGACCGCGGCTTTCCTTGCGTGCCATGGCGCAGCGCACGATCAGCTCGGCCACCACCACCAGGTTACGGAGTTCGATCAGGTTGTGGGTAACGCGGAAATGGCCGTAATACTCGTTGATCTCCCGCTTGAGCAGGTCAATGCGGTTGAGGGCACGCTCCAGGCGCTTGGTGGTGCGCACGATGCCCACGTAGTCCCACATGGTTTGCCGCAGCTCGTGCCAGTTATGGCTGACGACGACCTCCTCGTCGGAGTCGGTCACCTGGCTCTCGTCCCACTCCGGAATCTTGGGTAGGGCGTTGGCCTCCCGCCTGCGGCGGGCGATGTCCTGTGCCGCAGCCCGGCCGTAGACCAGGCATTCGAGCAGCGAGTTGCTCGCCAGGCGGTTGGCGCCGTGCAGGCCGGTATGGCTGACCTCGCCAATCGCATACAGGCAGTCGATGTCGGTACGGCCGTGCTCGTCCACCATCACCCCGCCACAGGTGTAGTGCGCGGCCGGAACCACGGGAATGGGCTGACGGGTGATGTCGTAGCCATACTCCAGGCAGCGGGCATAGATGGTAGGGAAATGCTCGCGCACGAATTCCGGCGGTTTATGGCTGATATCGAGATAAACGCAGTCCAACCCCAGGCGCTTCATCTCATGGTCGATGGCGCGGGCGACGATGTCGCGTGGGGCCAGCTCGCCGCGCGGATCATAACGGTGCATGAAGGGAGTGCCATCCGGAAGCAGCAGACGCCCGCCCTCGCCGCGCACCGCCTCGGAGATCAGGTAGGTCTTGGCGCGTGGATCAAAGAGGGCGGTGGGGTGGAACTGGATGAATTCCATGTTCGCCACCCGGCAGCCCGCACGCCAGGCCATGGCAATCCCATCGCCGGTCGAGCCGTCAGGGTTGGTGGTATAGAGGTAGACCTTGCTCGCGCCGCCGGTCGCTAGCACCACGAAACGGGCGCGGAAGACTTCGACATGCCCGGTGTTGCGGTTGAGGGCATACGCGCCCACGCAGCGGACGTCATCAAATACCAGGCGGCGGGAGGTGATGAGGTCGATGGCGGAGTGCTGATCGATCAGGGTGAGGGACCGGCGTGCACGGGCGGCGCGCAGGAGGGTGCTCTCCAGCGCTGCGCCGGTCGCGTCTTGGGCGTGGGCCACCCTCCGGTGGCTGTGTCCCCCCTCGCGGGTCAGATGCAGGCGCCCCTTTTCGCGGGTGAAAGGCATGCCTAAGCGCTCGAGCCAGTCGATGAGCTCGGCAGCCTCCGAGGCGATGCGTTCGACCACTGCGCGATGGGGCAGGCCCGCGCCCGAGTCCAGGGTGTCCTCGACGTGGCTGGCCACGCTGTCCATGGGATCCAGTACGGCCGCGATGCCCCCCTGAGCCCATTGAGTGCTGCCCTCAAACATGGCGTTTTTGGCCAGCACTCCGACGCGTAGGCCGCCCGGCAGATGGAGTGCGCAAGTCAGCCCGGCGGCCCCGCTGCCTATGATGAGCACGTCAAAGGTGTGAGGAGCAGCGGTCATGCGGGATATCCCATCGTTTAATTCATGTTACCTTGTATGATCCCAACAATATCGACAATCTTGCTTCGACGGAACCTTCCCGCCCCGCAGCCGTCTATCTCCTTGGGCATAAGACGTGATGTGGGGGTAACCTAGGAATGCAGCACGCATGTCGTCCAGTCCAACCGACCAACAACTCGTCGCCCGTGCGCGCGAAGGTGATCAACTCGCCTTCGAGTTGTTGGTGCGCAAATACCAGCACAAGGTGTTCAAGCTCATCATGCGCTACGTGCGGGACATGGACGAGGCCATGGATCTGACCCAAGAGACTTTCATTAAGGCCTGGAAGGCTTTGGGCTCCTTCCGTGGTGAAAGTGCCTTCTACACTTGGATTTACCGCATTGCCGTCAACACGGTTAAGAATCACCTGGTCAGCGTGCAGCGCCAGCCCTACACGGTCGATCTGGATGCCGACGAGACGGATCAGTATGCCGCCGAGCCTGGCCTGACCGATGCCGACACGCCAGAGGGCGAGACGCTGGGGCGCGAATTGCACCGCGTGGTTATGCAGGCCATCCACGACCTACCGGAAGACCTGCGCACCGCTATCACCCTGCGGGAGCTGGAAGGGTTAAGTTATGAGGAAATCGCCGAGGTCATGGGTTGTCCCATCGGGACTGTCCGTTCGCGGATCTTCCGTGCGCGTGAAGCGATCGACAAGCGCCTGCAGCCCTTGCTGGGCTGAGCGGGTGGGAGAATACAGATGAACAAACCAAGCCTTGATCGTGATGAAGCCCTATCCGCCATGCTGGACGACGCCCTCAGTCGTCATGAGGTCGACCAGCTGCTCGAGCAATTGCGTCATGATCCGCGGGAGAGTGAGCGCATGGACCGCTACAGCCTGATCGGCATGGCCATGCGAGGCGAGCTGGGGGAAGTTCCTTCGCGCGATATGACAGCGAGCATTATGGCCAGCATCCGGGCCCAACAGGTTGCGCCGGTACCCAGGGCCACGGTCCTCGACACCTTGCGCGACTGGCTGGGCACCTGGCGCCTTCCCGCCTTTGGCATGGCCTTGGCGGCCACCGTGGCGGGTATCGCCGTGCTGGTGATCCATCCCGCGCAGCAGAACCCGGATGATTCGTTCGTTGTCCTCACCTCCCCGCAGGTGTCCGGTGTCCAAGTCGCGGCCAAGGATACGCAAAAAGTGCAAGAAATGGATGCCCTGCCCGACCCCTATCTCGTCCAGCATCTGACCCATGCCGAGGGTGGTCCGATGACCTCCATGGCCTCCAATGTCCGTCTGGTAGCTTACGAACGTCCCTGATGTCTCTTGTCCTAAACCGCCTGCTCCCCATCGCATTTTTCTTTGGGCTCGCCGGTGTCGCAGGCGCCTCGCCGGATATCGAGGCGCTCCTCCAGCGCATGGTGTACACTCTGCACACCGTTAATTACGAGGGGCTGCTGCTGCATGTGCAGGGGCAGGGCGGTGACAGCCGCACCATGCACATCTTTCATCTCTTCGATGCGCAGCATGGCGAGCGCGAGCGCTTGATAAGCATGGATGGCCCGGCGCGGGAGCTGCTGCAGGAGGGCGATCGTTGCACCTGTGTCTGGCCGCGTGCGCGGCTGGTGATCACCGGTCGTACACCTTCCTGGCGCGGGCGCCTGTCTGCCGAACGCTTTGGCGAGACCGTCCAGCTGGCCAAGTTCTACGATTTTGTACAGAACGGGGATGCGCGTGTGGCCAACCTGACCTGCAACGTGGTCAGGCTGGTGCCCAAGGATGCCTACCGGCATGGCTACCGCCTGTGCATCCACGAGCCGAGCGCCATGTTGCTTCGCCTCGAGGTGCTTGATGGAGACAGGCGTCTGGAGATGAGTCAGTTCGCTAGCCTTCGCATCGTGCCGGAAATGGGCGAGGAGGTCATGCGCTTGAGTACCGATATCCAGGGGTTCCGCGTGGTGGAGGAGCCGGCTGAGGAGGAGCCCTTTGAGCCGCGCTGGATCGCCACGACCTTACCGCCCGGCTACACCTTGCGCCATGCAGCCGAGCGCCGCAACCCGCACAACGGCAAGTTGCTTGAGCATCTCATCTATTCCGACGGCCTAGGTAACGTGTCGGTCTTCATCGAACGCCAAGCCGAACAGAGGCCCCCCGAGCAGGCCCTCAGCGGCGCCATGCAACGCATCACGCGTAACATTGATGGGTTTCGCCTGACCGCCATCGGCGAGGCGCCGGAGGCCACCATACGCATGATCCTTGACGGCCTGCGGCCGGTGGCGGTGCCCTGATATGCTTGAGGCGCGTGGCAGGGTCGTCGCCATTGAGGACGGCATAGCCTGGGTCGAAACCCCGCGTCAGTCCGCCTGCGGCAGCTGCGCCTTTAAGGGGCTTTGCGGTAGCGGTCTGCTGGGAGATGCGCTGATGGGCGGCAGGGTCAGTCGCATCGCGGTGCGCGACACGCTCGGCGTGCAGGTGGGGGACGAGGTCGTGCTCGGCCTGCCGGAGGATGGTGTCGTGCGTGCCTCGCTGCTGCTCTACGGCCTGCCCCTCGCAGGCTTCGTCGGCGGCATGACTCTGTTTCAGTCGGTCGGGGAAGGCTGGTCCCTCTTGGCGGGGGGGCTCGGTCTTGCCGGAGGTCTGTTGCTACTCGGTCCTCTTGGCCGGCGTGCCGCGGGTCGGCAGGCCGAGCCTCGCATCCTCGCCCGTATCCAGGATCCCGTGGTTGTCCGCTGTGATGTTCATTCATGAAAAAGCATTTCATTGCCCTACTGCTGGGTCTGATTTTGGCGGGCTGTTCCGAACCGAAAGTCGCCCTGCCTGATTTCAGCGATCTCGTTGATCGCGCCGCGCCTGCGGTGGTGAATATCAGTACCACCCTCAAGAGCCCCCCCAAGTCCGAGACGGCGATGGCGAATCCGTTTCCGGAAGGATCCTCCTTAGGCGAGCTATTCCGTCACTTCTTTGGCTCTCCCGATCAGGGCGAGGGTGAGAGTGAGGGATCGCTCGGCTCCGGCTTTATCCTCGAGCCCGATGGCTACATCCTGACCAACCAGCACGTCATCGCCGATGCAGAGCAGATCGTGGTGCGCCTCTCCGATCGGCGCGAGCTGGTGGCGACGGTCGTTGGACAGGATGTCACGACCGATATCGCCCTGCTCAAGGTCGACGCCAACGGTCTGCCGACTCTGCGGATCGGCAACGCGGACAAGCTGCGTGTGGGCGAATGGGTGGTCGCCATCGGCACGCCGTTCGGCTTCGACCATTCCGTTACCGCCGGCATCGTCAGCGCCAAGGGGCGCGGCATCCCGAACGACAGCAACCAGACCTACGTGCCCTTCATCCAGACCGACGTGGCGATCAACCCCGGCAACTCGGGCGGGCCGTTGCTGAATATGCGCGGCGAGGTGGTGGGTATCAATGCACAGATCTACACCGAATCCGGCGGCTACATGGGACTATCCTTCGCCATCCCGGTGAATCTTGCGATGGACGTCGTCGCCCAGCTCAAGCGCCAAGGGCATGTCTCGCGCGGCTTCCTCGGCGTGCAGGTGCAGGACATGGATCGCAATCTGGCCGCAGCCTTTGGCCTCGACCGTCCGGTTGGCGCACTGGTGGTGCGGGTGTTGCCAGACAGTCCGGCCGAGCTCGCCGGCCTAGTGCCCGGGGATGTTCTACTCGAGGTCAATGGCACGCCGCTGATCGATGCCAGCAGTCTGCCCATGCTGGTGGGCCGCATCCCGCCGGGCGAGGAGGCGAAGCTGACCGTCGCCCGGGAAGGAAAATTTGTCACCCTGCGCCTGCGCGTGGTCGAAACGCCTAACGCAGCTGTGGCCCCCCAGGCTCCGGAGGTCGATGCCTCGACCATGCCCACCCGTGTTCTCCGGAGTCCTTTGCGGCTTCACGCCGCCTGACATCGCTCATCGCTCCCGCCTCATGGCGGGGTTGCTGGTATACTCCGCGCCTTCTTGCCTACCGATCGCTCTCCATGGATCAAGCCCACATTCGCAACTTCTCCATCATCGCCCACATCGACCACGGCAAGTCGACCTTGGCCGACCGCTTTATCCAGCTCTGCGGAGGGCTTGAGGCGCGCGAGATGGAGGCCCAGGTGCTCGATTCGATGGACATCGAGCGCGAGCGCGGCATCACCATCAAGGCGCAGAGTGTGTCGCTACGCTATGTGGCACGCGATGGCCAGGAGTATGAACTGAACATGATCGACACCCCAGGGCATGTCGACTTCTCCTACGAGGTGTCCCGCTCGCTCGCCGCCTGCGAGGGGGCGCTCCTGGTGGTCGACGCCTCGCAGGGGGTGGAGGCGCAGTCGGTGGCGAATTGCTACACCGCCATTGATCTCGGCCTCGAGGTGGTTCCGGTGCTGAACAAGATGGACCTGCCGAACGCCGATCCCGAGCGTGTGGCCAAGGAGATCGAGGACATCATCGGCATCGACGCAAGCGATGCCGAGCGCGTGTCCGCTAAGAGTGGCCTGAACGTACCCGAACTGCTCGAGGCCCTGATCAAACGCATCCCGCCGCCCTCCGGCAAGGAGGATGGACCGCTCAAGGCCTTGATCATCGACTCCTGGTTCGACAACTACGTCGGTGTGGTCGCGCTGGTGCGCGTCGTCGATGGTGAGCTGCGCGTGAAGCAGAAGATCCGCATGATGGGCACTCGCGGGGTGTTTAGTGTCGACAAGGTGGGCGTGTTCACTCCCAAGCGCCAAGAGCGTGAGGTGCTGAAGACCGGCGAGGTCGGCTTCATGATCGCCGGCATCAAGGAGATCGACGCAGCCAAGGTGGGCGACACCATCACCGATTTCGAAAACCCTGCGGAGGAACCCCTACCGGGCTTCAAGGAGGTTCAGCCGCGGGTGTTCGCCGGCCTTTATCCGGTGGATTCGGAGGAGTACGAGAACCTGCGCGAGGCGCTGCGCAAGCTGCGCCTGAACGATGCCGCCCTGCATTTCGAGCCGGAGGTGTCGCAGGCGCTGGGCTTCGGCTTCCGCATCGGTTTTCTTGGCCTGTTGCACATGGAGATCATCCAGGAGCGCCTGGAACGCGAATACAACCTGGATCTGATCACCACTGCCCCGACGGTGGTGTATGAGGTGGTCACCACTCAAGGCGATGTGCTGCACATCCACAATCCCGCCGATCTGCCACCGGTCTCCAATATCAGCGAGATGCGTGAGCCGATCATCGAGGCCAACATCCTCGTGCCGCAGGACTACGTCGGCAACGTCATCACCCTGTGCATCGAGAAGCGCGGGGTGCAGAAGCAGATGCTCTATCTTGGCAACCAGGTCTCACTCAAGTTCGAACTGCCGCTGGCCGAGGTGGTGATGGACTTCTTCGACAAGCTCAAGTCGGTCAGCCGTGGCTATGCCTCGTTCGACTACCATTTTCTGCGTTTCCAGCAGGCACCGCTGGTCAAGCTCGATGTGCTGATCAACGGCGAGCCGGTGGACGCCCTGTCGATGATCGTGCATCGGCAGATCTCCGAATCGCGCGGGCGCGAGCTGTGCGAGAAGCTCAAGGAACTGATTCCCCGGCAGCAGTTCGAGGTGCCGATCCAGGCCGCGATCGGCGGCAAGATCATCGCCCGCACGAATATCAAAGCCTTGCGCAAGAATGTTCTGGCGAAATGTTACGGTGGTGACGTCTCCCGCAAGCGCAAACTGTTGGAAAAGCAGAAGGAGGGCAAGAAGAGGATGAAGTCCATCGGTCGGGTCGAGGTGCCGCAGGAGGCCTTCCTCGCTGTGCTGCAAATGGACAAGAAATAAGGCGACGCATGAATTTCGAACTCATCCTGGTGCTTGCCACCCTGTTCACCGGCTTGGTCGTCGGTATCGACCGGCTCTACTTCCGCCGCGCTCGTGAGGAGGCACAGGGCAAGGAGCCGCTGTTGGTCGAATACTCGCGCAGCTTCTTCCCCGTGCTGCTGGTTGTGCTGTTGCTGCGCTCGTTTGTCGCCGAGCCCTTCCGCATCCCCTCCGGCTCGATGATGCCGACCCTTGAGGTGGGTGACTTTATTCTGGTCAACAAATTCGCCTATGGCATCCGCCTGCCGGTGATGCGCACCAAGGTGATTCCACTCGGGGAGCCCAAACGCGGCGATGTGGTGGTGTTCAAGTACCCGCAGCAGCCCGAGGTGGACTACATCAAACGCATCATCGGCCTGCCAGGAGATCGCGTCCGCTACGAGAACAAGCAGTTGTTCATCAACGGGCAGCCGATGCCCCTCAAGCCGCTCGGCATCTACTCCGGTGACGGCCCGCAGGGGCGCATGCTCG
>JARJMX020000053.1 GCA_029335925.2 Gammaproteobacteria bacterium | reverse complement strand
CAGTCCGTCGAAGCGCATCGACAGGTCGATGGCCTGGATATCCTTGGTCAGGCTGCCGATGGAGATGAAATCCACCCCTGTTTCGGCGATGGCGCGTACAGTCTCCAGGCTCACCCCGCCCGAGGCCTCCAGCTCGGCGCGGCCGGCGGTCAGGTGGACTGCCGCGCGCAGCCGCTCGAGGTCAAAATTGTCGAGCAGGATGCGCGGCACTCCGGCCATCAGCGCCTCCTCCAGCTGCGCCAGATTCTCCACTTCCACCTCGATCGGCACGCCCGGACTTTGGCGGCGTGCCTGGACCACGGCGGCGGTGATGCCGCCAGCCGCGGTGATGTGATTCTCCTTGATCAAGATGGCGTCAAAAAGCCCCATGCGGTGGTTCCAGCCGCCGCCACAGGTGACCGCATACTTCTGCGCCTGCCTAAGGCCGGGCAGGGTCTTGCGTGTATCGAGGATGCGCGCGCGGGTGCCGTGCACGGCGCGGACGAACTTGTGCGTACGGGTGGCGGTCGCGGACAGGGTCTGCACAAAGTTCAGCGCCGTGCGCTCCCCACTGAGGATGCCGCGTGCGGGGCCGTGCAGGGTGCAGAGCAGGGCGCCGGGGGCGAGGTGATCGCCGTCCATCGCGGCCCAGCGCACCTCGATGCGCGGATCGACCTGGCGGAACACTTCGTCGAACCAGGCCGTGCCAGCCAGGTGCATATGCTCGCGGGTGATCACGCGCGCCTGGGCGAGCTTCCCTTCCGGCACCAGCTGGGCGGACAGGTCGCCGCTGCCGATGTCCTCTTCAAGCGCGCGGGTGACGTCCTGACGGATGATCTGGGCGGATGGCAGGTTCATGGCGGGTCTCCTTGGCTATCGGGACAATGGTAGCGCCCGGGGGGCTGTGACCCTAGCCTGTCACGTAAATGTCACGCTATTGTCGTAAAAGTTAGCGCGCAACATGACATCGCTGTGAGGTCACCATGTCCGGCAAGACCATCCTGATCGTTGAAGACGAGAAACCCATCCGCGAGATGGTGAGTTTTGCCCTCGGTCGGGCAGGCTATAGTTTGATGGAGGCCGGCGACATCTCTGAGGCCTTCGAGTGTCTGGCTCGTCAGGTACCGGACCTGATCCTGCTCGACTGGATGTTGCCGGGCGCGAGCGGCCTGGAACTGGCTCGCCGGCTGAAGAAGGACGAGCTGACCCGCGACGTGCCAATCATCATGCTCACCGCGCGCGGCGAGGAGGAGGACAAGGTGACCGGCCTCGAGGCGGGGGCGGATGACTACATCACCAAGCCGTTCTCGCCGCGCGAGTTGCAGGCGCGCATCAAGGCCGTCCTTCGCCGCGCGACGCCGGAAGGCGAGGCTGGCGTGATCCGTATCGATGGGCTGGAGTTGGATATCGGCGGGCACCGGGTCACGGCCCATGGGCAGTCGTTGGAGATGGGGCCGACCGAGTTCCGCCTGCTCGAGTTCTTCATGACCCATCCGGAGCGGGTCTACAGCCGCGGCCAGCTGCTCGATCGCGTATGGGGGCGCAACAACTTCGTCGAGGAACGCACGGTGGACGTGCACATCCTGCGCCTGCGCAAGGCCCTCGCACCGAGCGGGCATGATGCCATGGTCCAGACCGTACGTGGCGCCGGCTACCGCTTCTCCAGCCGCATCTGATGCCCGGGGGGCTGCGCGCGGAAATCCTCCTAGTTGGGGGGGTGGCCGTCCTTGGGCTCGTCCTTGGTCTGCTGGCGGGACATGTGTGGGCGGGGCTGAGCCTGGGGCTCGGGCTGGTCGTCATGCGCCTGTTGTGGGTGGTGACGCGCCTGGCTCGCTGGCTGGAGCGGCCCGAGACCCCGCCTAGCCGCTATGCAGGTGGTTGGCTGGCGGACCTCGGCCAGCGCCTGCGCCGTGCTCGCGCCGCCCAGCGCCGACGCGAGCGGCGCTGGCTGCGCCTGATCCGCGAATACCGCCGCGCCGCCGATGCCTTGCCGGATGCGATCGTTGCTCTCGATGCCGACAACCGCATCCTTGGCTTCAATCCGCCCTCCCGCCAGCAGCTTGGCTTGCGCCAGCGTGATATCGGCTTGCCGATCGACCATCTGATCCGCCAGCCGGCCTTTCTCGACTATTTGCATGGCGAGGATTGGGCGCGCGATGTCGAGGTGCCTGCCAGTGATGACCCCGGGCGCATCCTCAACATGCATATCTTTCCCTATGGGCAAGGGCGACGCTTGCTGGTTGTGCGCGATGTAACCCATTTGCAACGCCTGCAGGCCATGCGTCAGGACTTTGTCGCCAATGTCTCCCATGAATTGCGTACGCCTTTGACTGTACTTGCAGGCTATATCGAGACCTTGCTCGACACCGAGGAGCTTGCTCCCGATCTTGCCCGCATTCTGGCGCAGATGCATCAGCAGTCCGAGCGCATGCGACGCATCGTTGAAGATTTGCTCTTGCTCTCCCGCCTGGAGACCACTTCGCCGAGCGAGGACCAATTCGAGCCCGTCAACGTTCCTGCCATGCTGAGCACGATTGCCGATGTTGCCGAGCAGCTAAGCGCAAGCGAGCACCATCACATTGTGCAAAACATTGATCCGACCTTGAGTATGCGGGGCATGCCACGTGAACTCGACAGCCTGTTTTCCAACCTGGTCTTCAACGCCGTGAAATACACCCCGGCGAACGGAATGATCAGCATCCGTTGGTTCGCCGATGCGCATGGTCTGGTCTTTGAGGTGGAGGATACCGGCATTGGCATCGCGCCTGAGCACATCCCGCGCCTGACCGAGCGTTTCTACCGGGTCGACGTCGGCCGCTCCCGCGCGCGTGGCGGCACGGGACTTGGGTTGGCGATCGTCAAACACGTCCTGCTGCGTCATGGCGGGCGACTGGAGATCGAGAGCACCCTTGGCAAGGGGAGCCTGTTTCGTTGCCTTTTTCCGGCCAACCTCGCCATGCGCACGGCCCCTGTCATAAAACCTTCATCTTTCTTTCATGAACTCGACACGCCTTGCCGCGAACATGTGCCCTGAACTTATGCCACCCAAGGTCGTTTTTGCTTGGTCGGGCCAGGTTTCAAGCACTCAGCCAACCCAACCCCTAAGGAGTAAACCATGACCATGTTTCGCATGACCCTGATCGCCGGTGCCTTGCTGGCTGCTGGCGCCGTTCAGGCTGCCGATGTGAACACCATCAATGGTGCCGGTGCAACCTTCCCCTATCCCATCTATGCCAAGTGGGCCGAGGCCTATAACAAGGCCACCGGGGTGAAGCTGAATTACCAGTCCATCGGTTCGGGCGGCGGGGTGAAGCAGATCGTTGCCAAGACCGTCGATTTCGGCGCCTCCGACGATGCGCTGCCGCCGGAAAAGCTCGCCGAGCATGGCCTGACCCAGTTCCCCTCTGTCATGGGTGCGGTGGTGCCGGTGGTCAATCTGCCTGGGCTTGAAGCCAACCAGATGAAGCTCGATCCGGAGGTGCTGGCCGATATCTACCTGGGCAAGATCATCAAGTGGAATGATCCCAAGATCGCCGCCCTCAATCCTGGTCTGTCGCTGCCGGACAAGCTGATCTCCGTGGTACGCCGCTCCGATGGTTCGGGCACGACCGCGGTATTCACCAACTACCTGGCCAAGGTCAGCCCGGAATGGAAAGAGAAGGTCGGTGAAGGCAAGGCCGTCAACTGGCCGGTCGGTATGGGCGGCAAGGGCAACGAAGGGGTGGCTTCCTACGTCAAGCAGATCGAAGGTGCCATTGGCTATGTCGAGTCTGCCTATGCCAAGCAGAACAAGCTTGCCACCGTGCAGATGAAGAACAAAGCTGGTAATTACGTCAGCGTCAGCGCCAAATCGACTGCCGCCGCCGCAGCCACTGCCGATTGGAAAAGCGCGACTGACTTCTATCTGTGGCTGACCGATGCCCCTGGCGCGGAGGCCTGGCCGATCTCCAACCAGACCAACATCCTGGTCTACAAGGAGCCACAAGACTGCGCCCGTACCGAAGCGGTATTGAAGTTCTTCGACTGGGCGTGGAAGAACGGCGGGGCCATGGCTGAAGAGCTTGATTATGTGCCACTGCCCAAGGAGCTGGTCGAGCAGATCGAAGCCTCCTGGAAGGCCAACATCAAGTGCGACGGGGTCGCGGCGATCGTCAAGTAATCCTTGTCTCTTCGGGGAGGGGTATCTGTCTCCTCCCCATGGAGCCGAATTGCAGTTCAGGGATGAAAGATCAGGTCAAGGTTCGTTCTCTTTCACGCAAGGGAACGATTCCTTCTGAGCACCAAGGTCAAGGAAAGTCATGATGCGCATGGCCAATTGTTGGATTTAAAATCCGACGCCAGGATGGGCCATCATCATCCATGATCGCGGGTTCAGCCAGGTTATGAACCTTCTCTATCTTGGTCCGTGATGCATGTGAAGCGAGTGGCGCCCATCGGAGATCAGTGTACCCATGTCCCTGGAACGTTCTTTGCGCGGGCTTGCGCTAGGCGATTTCGCTTTTCGCGCCATTACCCTACTTTTTGCTTTCCTGGTGCTGCTCTTGCTCGCCGGGATCATCATCATGCTGGTGCAAGGTGCCATGCCGGCCTTCAAGGCTTTCGGCTGGGACTTTATCACCAACGAAACCTGGGACCCGGTCCGAGATGACTACGGGGCCTGGGCGCCTATAGTGGGTACCGTGGTTGCGGCGCTCATTGCTATGCTCATCGGCCTGCCGTTGTCGTTTGGTATTAGTATTTTCATTACCGAAATGGCACCGCAGTGGCTCAAACGGCCGGTTGGCACCGCGGTCGAGCTGCTGGCTGCCGTACCCTCCATCATCTATGGCATGTGGGGGTTGTTCTTTTTCGCCCCCTTCTTTGCCAAGCATGTCCAGCCGCTGTTGGTGGCAAGTCTTGGGGATGTGCCTCTGCTTGGCGCCCTGTTTCAGATGCCCATTACGGGCGGGAGTAGTGGGGTGAGCGTCCTGACCGCCGGCATCGTCCTTGCCATCATGATCGTCCCCTTCATGGCCGCGGTGATGCGCGATGTGTTCGAGGTCGTGCCAAGCGTGCTGCGTGAATCCGCTTATGGCATGGGCGCGACCACCTGGGAAGTGATACGAAATGTCGTTCTGCCCTACACCAAGGTGGGGGTGGTCGGTGGCATCATGCTCGGTCTGGGGCGTGCCCTAGGCGAGACCATGGCCGTCACCTTCGTCATCGGCAATGCCAGCAAGCTGCCTACCAGCTTGCTTGAGCCCGGCAACACTATTGCCGCTAAGCTTGCCAATGAGTTTAACGAGGCTGATGGTTTGCAGATGGATGCCTTGATTGCCATGGGCTTGATCCTGTTTGCTATCACCTTTGTGGTCTTGCTTCTCTCCAAACTTTTGCTTATGCGTCTTACCCTCACCCAGGAAGGCCAGAAGACTTAAGGAGGCGATGATGGAACTTTATACCCGCCGTCGTTTGCTCAACCGCATCAATCTGACGGCCTCACTGTTGACGACGATCTTGGCCTTATCTTTTTTGGTCTGGATCATCGCCGTCCTCTTCATCAAAGGTTTTTCTGCCATCCATTGGGGCCTCTTCACCGAAATGACCCCACCCCCGGGAGCCCAGGGTGGTGGGTTGGCCAATGCTCTGGTCGGCAGCCTGATGCTGACCATCGCCGCCATTCTCATCGGCACACCGATTGGAATTCTTGCCGGAACCTATCTTGCAGAGTATGGCAAGTATGGGCTTTTCTCCGAGATCGTGCGCACCATCAATGACGTCCTGCTTTCTGCACCCTCCATCATCATTGGCGTGTTCGTGTACGAGCTGATTGTCATCCGCCAGGGGCATTACTCCGGCTGGGCCGGGGCGGTGGCCCTGGCGATCATCGTCATTCCCGTGGTGCTGCGTACCACGGAAAACATGCTCAAGCTGGTGCCGATACACATGCGCGAGGCCGCGGCGGCGCTGGGGGCACCACGCTGGAAGGTCATCGTTCAGGTCGTATACAAGGCAGCGGTGGCTGGTATCGTGACCGGGGTGTTGCTCGCAACCGCGCGTATTACCGGCGAGACTGCACCGCTGTTGTTCACCGCGCTGAATAACCAGTTCTGGAGTACAGACATGAATGGTCCGCTGGCGAACTTGCCGGTGGTGATCTTCCAGTTTGCCATGAGCCCGTATGATGACTGGCGTGAGCTCGCTTGGGCGGCCGCACTGTTGATCACGGTGCTGGTCCTTGGCATGAACATCCTGACGCGCACTCTGCTGCGCGACCGCAAGTAACCCCAACGGAGACCCCTCGCATGAGCACGGCGACCTTGCAGGGCAGTGTGAATTTCGATGTGTCGGCGGCGGTTGGCGCCAGCATGACGGCTGGTCATGCCTTGACGGAAAAGGTCGATGGCATCCGTCATGTCGAAAACCCCAAGCTCTCACTGCGCAAGTTGAATTTTTTCTATGGCAAGTTCCAGGGACTGTACGATATCAACATGAACATCCCGGCTTGCCAGGTGACGGCATTGATCGGGCCATCGGGTTGCGGCAAGTCGACCTTGCTGCGTACCCTCAATCGCATCTATGACCTCTATCCTGGGCAGCGCGCCGAGGGGGAGATCATCATGGATGGCTGCAACCTGCTGGAGAAAGGGCGCGACGTCAACCTGTTGCGCGCCAAGATTGGCATGGTGTTCCAAAAACCCACGCCGTTTCCGATGTCGATCTATGACAATATCGCCTTCGGGGTCAAGCTTTACGAAAAACTCTCCAAAGCGCAGATGGATGAGCGCGTGGAGTGGGCCTTGCGCAAGGCGGCGCTGTGGGATGAGGTCAAAGACAAGCTCAAGCAGTCCGGTACCGCACTCTCCGGTGGTCAGCAACAGCGTCTGTGCATTGCCCGCAGCATCGCGGTGAAGCCCGAAGTGATCCTGTTTGATGAGCCGACTTCGGCCCTCGATCCGATCTCCACCCTCAAGATCGAGGAGCTGATCAATGAGCTCAAAACCGAGTTTACCGTGGTGATCGTGACGCACAATATGCAACAGGCGGCACGGGTGTCCGACTACACGGCTTTCATGTACCTTGGCAGACTGGTGGAGTACGATCACACCAGCATCATTTTCACCAAGCCGGGCAAGAAGGAAACCGAAGATTACATTACCGGCCGCTTTGGCTAAATGCTCGCCTCTCATGGGCAAGAAAAAAAGGGGCCATTGAGCCCCTTGTTTCTTTTCTGTCCCCGCGTAGTGCTGCGGGGGGGAATGGCCAAAACTTTAGGGAAACGCTGAATAAATCTACTGCGCGGTCGAATGGCTGCGTTGCGCGGTGCTCGCTCCCTTGCCTATTTATATATCTCGGTCGCAGCGCTCCGTGCCCCTTGCTCTTCGCCCGCTCGCGACGATTTCTTCAGCATTTCCTTAGCTGGTCACCTCGCGCAGCATGTCCTCACGGCTCAAGTGGCGTACATCCTTGCCCTTGACCAGGAAGATCACGTATTCGCACAGGTTGGTGACATGGTCGCCAATGCGTTCGATGGCGCGCAGGCACCACAAGATGTCAAGGCTGACGTCAATGGTGTTCGGATTCTGGCTCATATGCTGCATCAGCTCGGCAAGGGCCTTTTTATAGGTCTTGTTGACCTCTAAATCCTCGGCACTGATACGCGCGGCAGCCTCCGCATCCATGCGCGCGAAGGCATCCAGGGCTTCATGGAGCATTTTCTGCACCTGCGTTCCCATGCTGCGCATGTCCTCTATGAAAGCAAAACCATTCAGCAGGGGCGCAAGCGTGAGCGACAGGCGGCCGATCTTCTCGGCCTTGTCGCCGATACGTTCGAGGTCAGTGATGATCTTGATGACGGTGAAAAGAAAGCGCAGGTCGTTGGCGGCAGGCTGGCGCAGGGCAATGGTCTGCACGACCAGCTCGTCGATCCTGACTTCGAACTCGTTGACTTTATAATCCCCGGTGGCCGCGGATTGCCCAAGCTCGATATTATGCTCGAACAGGGCGCGCAGGGCGCTGTCGAGCTGTTGCTCGACCAGCCCCCCCATGGTCATCACCATCCCTCGGGCCTGTTGGAGCTCAAGGTCGTAAACGCGGGTAATATGTGGAGTCTGCAGCATGTCCATGGGGTCTCCTGGCGTGGCACGATTGCTCGCCATGCGGCGAATGGGCTAGGGTATATCAGGGCGTTTGATGCCCTGATCGAACGGTAAGTTTTTGAACAAACTTAATATTAACCTGAAATTTTTTGCAAAAACATGACGCCAGAATCCCCAGCCGAAACGTCTTTGGATACCACCCTGCCGCCGTTCATCAATCGCGAGCTGAGCCTTTTGAAATTCAATCGTCGCGTGCTTGAGCTGGCGACGGACGAGGCGGTGGCCCTGCTCGAGCGGTTGCGCTTCCTGTGCATCTCGTCGAGCAACCTGGACGAGTTCTTCGAGGTGCGTGTCGCGAGTCTGATCCAGCAGCTGCGCGCCGGGGTTACGCGCGCCGGGGAGTGCGGCATGACCCCGGTCGAGCAGCTCGATAAGGTCTACCACGAGGCTCATTTGCTGGTGGCCGATCAATACCGGGTGCTGAACGATGTGATGATCCCGGCTCTGCGCGAGGCGGGTATCCGCTTCGTACGTCGTACCCACTGGAACAAGGAGCAGGCAGCCTGGGTACAGGCGTACTTTTTGAGCGAACTGGCGCCCGTGCTCACCCCGCTAGGGCTTGATCCCGCGCATCCCTTCCCGCGCGTGCTCAACAAGAGCCTCAATTTCGTCGTCACTCTCGAGGGGGAGGACGACTTCGGTCGCGAGGGGCGGATGGCCGTGGTGCAGGCACCGCGCAGTCTGCCGCGCATCGTCCGCATGCCGGAGTCGGCGGGGAGCGGCCCGCATGACTTCGTCTTCCTCAGCTCGATCATCCACGCCCACGTAGACGAGCTGTTCCCCGGCATGAAGGTGACCGGCTGCTACCAGTTCCGCGTCACTCGCAACAGCGACCTGCCGGTCGATGTGGATATGGACGAAGATCTGCTCGAGGTACTGCAGGGTGAGCTATTAGAGCGCAACTATGGCGATGCCGTACGCCTCGAGGTAGCGGACAACTGCCCGGACGAGGTGGCGGACTATCTGCTCGAGGAGTTCGAGCTCTCCCGCCGAGCACTGTTCAAGGTGCATGGGCCGGTCAACCTGAATCGTCTGATGGCGGTGTATGATTTGGTCGAGCGCAGCGACCTCAAGTTCGCGCCCTTCACCCCCGGCATGCCGCGCGAGCTGGCGGGCTTTGAGAGTATCTTCGATGCGATCGCCAAGCATCGCCGCATTCTCATGCATCACCCCTACCAGTCGTTCGCTCCGGTGGTGGATTTCATCCGCCAGGCGGCGCAGGACCCGAAGGTGGTGGCGATCAAGCAGACCCTCTACCGCACCGGCAGCAACTCGGCCATCGTCGATGCGCTGGAGCAGGCCGCGCGCGCGGGCAAGGAGGTTACTGCGGTGATCGAACTGCGCGCCCGCTTCGATGAGGCGGCCAACATCAATATGGCAACCCGCCTACAGAAGGCTGGGGCCTATGTCGCCTATGGCATCGTCGGCTACAAGACCCATGCCAAGATGACTTTGGTGGTGCGGCGCGAAGGTCGCAGCCTCAAACGCTTCGTCCACTTAAGTTCTGGCAACTACCACACCGGCACGGCACGTGCCTACACCGACTACGGCCTGCTGACCGATGATGCGCAGATCGGCGAGGACGTGCACAAGCTGTTCGTCCAGCTTACCGGCCTTTCCCGTGGAATTCGCTTAAAGAAGCTGCTGCAATCGCCCTTCACCTTGCGCGAGGGCATGCTTGAGCGCATCCGGCGCGAGGCCGAGCATGCCCGCGCCGGCCGCCCGGCGCTGATCCGTGCCAAGATGAATGCGCTGATCGACCCGAGCATCATCCACGCGCTGTACGAGGCCTCCGCGGCGGGGGTTCGGATTGAGCTTGTGGTACGCGGCATCTGCTGCCTGCGGCCGGGGGTGCCGGGCCTATCGGAGAACATCCGTGTGCGCTCACTGATGGGGCGCTTTCTTGAGCATGCCCGTGTGTTCATGTTCGCCAACGGTGGCAACGAGGAGGTGTTCATCTCCAGCGCCGACTGGATGCCGCGCAACCTCTACTCGCGCGTCGAGACCTGCTTCCCGATTGAGGAGAAGGCCCTGCGCGAGCGGATCATCGACGAGGTGTTCAACCTGGCCTTTGCTGACACCAGTGGCAGCTGGGAACTGCAACCTGATGGTGAATACCAGCGGGTGAAGCCAGCCCTGGGCGAGGAGCCGCGTTCGGCGCAGCGCATTTTGCTCGAGCGGCTGGCCCAGGCGAGCTGACGAGCAGGAGGCAGGTTGGCAGCTGAACTTGATAGAAGCCCCCCAAGGCAGCTTCAACGGAAGCTGAGGCGCAGATGAGGGGCTAAGTACTCGGCCTCGCGTTCGAGATCGGAACGGGTCAGGGGGTGGCGTTCCAGCCACTCAGGGGGGAAGTGCAGGCGCAGCGCGTTGCCGGCGGCCTCCATGTCAAGCACCGGGATGTCTCCGCGCGGCGAGCGCGAGCGGTGAAGGGTCACAGCCAGACGTAGCAGGGTGGCTAGGCGTAGGTTGGCATCGCGCCACTCTTCCGGCTGGTCGTTCATCCAGCTCTTCTTCAGCTTGCGCCGGTGGGCTAGCACAAGGGCGGCCAGACGCTGCTGCTCCTGCTGGGTGAAGCCCGGCATGTCGGCATAACGCAGGATGTAGGCGCCGTGCTCATGATAGCCGCTGTGCGCCAGCATCATGCCGATTTCATGCAGCAGGGCGGCTTTGCGCAGTACCTTGCCATCCTGCTCGGGATCCAAGTTCCAGTCCTCGCGTACCTGTTCGAACAGCTGCTGGGCGGTCTCGGCCACCCGCTGGGCATGGGCGCGATCCACGCGGAAATCGCGCTGCAGCCGTTCCAGGGTGGCGCTCCGGACATTGTTTCCGCGCATGCGGCCGATGCGGTCGAAGATGAGTCCCTCGCGCAGGGCGCCCTCGGAGATGTGCATGGTGTCGATTTCGAAGGCATCGAAAACCGCCTGCATGACCACATAGCCACCGGCGAACACCGGGCGTCGCTCCTCGCTCAAGCCGGGCAGATCGAGCTGCTCGATGCGCCCAGCCTTGAGCAGCGCCTTGCGAATGCGGGCAAGACCTTCGGCGGTCAACTGCCCTCTCTCGCACCAGCCGCTCGCTTGGCATACTGCAGCCAAGGCCTTGGCCGTGCCTGAGGCACCAACTGCGCGCTGCCAACGGTGGTGACGGAAGGCGTATTCATAGGGGCGGGTTTCCAGCCGTGCCTCGTTTTCCGCGCGTTTGAGCGTGTCGCGGGTATAAAGCCCATCCGCAAGAAAGCGCCGGGTCATGCTCACGCAGCCAAGAGGCATGCTCTCCATAAATTCTGGGGTAAAGCCCTGGCCGATAATGATCTCGGTGCTGCCGCCACCAATGTCCACCACCAGGCGCCGTTCGGCGGTTTCGAGATCGGTATGGGCCACACCAAGGTAGATCAGGCGGGCTTCTTCACGCCCAGCAATGACTTCAATGGGATGACCGAGGACTTGCTGCGCTTTTTTTAGGAATTCGCCTGCATTTTTGGCCTGGCGCAGGGTGTTGGTGCCGACCGCGCGCACGCTGCCGCGCGGCATGTCACGCAGGCGCTGGCCGAAGCGGGCTAGGCAGTCCAGCGCGCGATCGATGGCCTCCGGGCTGAGGTTGTTGGCCTCGTCCAGGCCGCCACCGAGGCGCACCATCTCTTTGAGGCGGTCGACCACTTGCGCCTGGCCATCCGGCAAAACGCGCATCACCACCATATGGAAGCTGTTGGAGCCGAGGTCGATCGCAGCCAGCAAGTTGCCTGAGTCGGTCATGCGGAAGATTTCCAGCCTTGAATTTAAAAATTATATCTTTGCTCAGCCGAGGGCGCGCAGCACGCGCGGTGGCAGGAAGGCGATCAGGCGGGCTTCAGCAGGGCGGAGAGTGTCGAGTTCGAGGATCGCTACGCCTCCTTTGCGCAAGGGTAGGGTGTCCAGGTTTTGGTCGCCGTGCACCAGCAGGGCGAGCAGGCCCGAGAGGTGGGGCTCGTGGCCGACCAAGGCGATCCGCTGACCGTCGTCGAGGGCCTTGAGCCAGGCGAGGGTGGCCGCGGGATCGGCATCGGGCTTAAGCTCGGTGGCGGTCTCCACGCGCAGGTCCGGATAGCGCTCAAGCAGCAACTCGGCAGTCTGGCGGGCGCGTAGCAGGGGGCTGCTGAACAGCCGTTCGGGGCTCTCCAGCACACGCCGCAGGCCGCGCACCACCCGGCGCATTTTTGTACGACCTTCCTTGGTCAAGGGTCTGTCCTCGTCGGGCAGGCCGCTGAGTGCCCACTCCACTCGGTCGCCCGCCGGGGCGTGACGGATCAAGATGAGTTGCATATCGATCCTCCTGCTATTCGCTTGCAAGCATAGGTCAGGGCCCGTGTCGTTGTCCTGCTTCGTACAGCAGAATATCGCCTCGCAGCGCCTGCTGGGAGTTTGCGGGGCGAGGCGGTAAGAAGGTGCGTCCCGGTAGGTTTATCTTGTACGCTGGTAAGATGATCCTAGTCTCCCGTGTCCTTCCCGCTTGATGATGATCTTCCTTCTGATGGGGCGGCTGCAACCGGTGTGCCGATCTATGATGTTTCTGTCCCATGGTTGGTGGGTGAGCGTGATTATCGGGACATGCTGGAGAGGCTCCCTTGCATCGTCTACCTCGCCGCAACCGATGTACCTGGGCACATGCTTTACGTCAGTCCGCAGAGCGAGGTCCGGTGCGTGTACGAACTCAACGAGCCGCCCTTTCGCTTGAGGCACCCATCAACCAGGACACCGATCAGCTGCTGCCTTGTTGCGAGCAGGGCGCTACTCTGCCTCGCGCTGCGCCTGACGTAGCGCGGCGGCGGCGAGCACGGTTTGGGTGGCATCGGTTGCAAAGGCCAGTCGGCCGGGGATGTCGCGTAGGCCAGCCTTGCGCAGGGGGCGGTAGACAGATGAATGCATGCCGGAGAGCACCACGGCGATGCGTTGATCATGCAGGCGCTCAAGGGCGGATTGGAGGGCGTGGATGCCGCTCATGTCCAGGGAAGGCACGTGGGTGAAGTCGATGATGATCACGCTCGCCTCCTTGTGCTCGCGTGCCGCGCGGTCCAGCGCGGCGAAGGCTTGCTCAGCGGCGCCGAAGAACAGCGGGCCGTTGAATTCGTAGAACACAGCCCACTCCGGAAGCTCAAACGGCATCGGCTCGTCAGATGTGCGTTCACGGCCACCGGTGAGCTTGGCCATCTGGTGCATGAAGATGAAGGCGGCGAGCACCATGCCGACCCCGACCGCGGCCACCATGTCGATGAAGATGGTCAGGCCGAAGCAGGTCAGAAGTACGGCCACATCGGTACGCGGGGCCACCTTGACCATGTGGATAAAATGAGGGGCTTCGCTCAGGTTCCAGGCGGTGAGCAGCAGGATGGCGGCCAAGGTGGCCATCGGCACATGCGCGAGCCAGGGAGCGAACACCACCACCGCAAGCAGGATGGTGAGGGAATGGAACACGGCGGCCAGCGGTGAACGGGCACCGGCGCGCACATTGGTGG
>JARJMX020000037.1 GCA_029335925.2 Gammaproteobacteria bacterium | reverse complement strand
GTGACCATGCTTGCCGGGCAGCGTATCGCCCCCGCAGGGGTGGAGGCCTGGAATCCCTCGTTCGATGTTACTCCGGCCGAGCTGATCGATGCCATCGTGACCGAGCGCGGCGTAATCCTGCAGCCGAATGCCGAGCGAGTGCGCGCGATTATCGGCGGCGCCTGAGGCGGCTCAAGCCTTGCCGAACGCAGGCGGTTTGGCTCGCCTGTGGTATAGTTTTTGGCTTTGATGTGCCCTAAACCGAGTATCATCGCACATGGCTGATTTTGCCAAGGAGATCTTTACGGTCAACCTCGAAGACGAGATGCGTCAGTCCTACATGGACTACGCCATGAGCGTTATCGTTGGCCGGGCCCTGCCTGATGTTCGTGACGGCCTAAAGCCTGTACATCGCCGCGCCCTGTACGCCATGAGCCAGCTGGGCAACGACTGGAACAAGCCCTACAAGAAATCGGCCCGCGTGGTCGGTGATGTCATCGGTAAATACCACCCGCACGGTGACGCGGCGGTGTACGACACCATCGTGCGCATGGCCCAGCCCTTTTCCATGCGCTATGTGCTGGTCGATGGCCAGGGCAACTTCGGCTCGATCGACGGCGATGCCCCGGCCGCGATGCGTTACACCGAGGTGCGCCAGGCCCGCATCGCGCATGAGCTGCAGGCGGATATCGATAAGGACACCGTCGATTTCGTGCCGAATTACGACGGCTCTGAGCGTGAGCCCGCGGTCTTCCCGACTCGCATCCCCAACCTGCTGATCAACGGCTCATCCGGCATCGCTGTCGGTATGGCAACCAATATCCCGCCGCACAACCTCGGTGAGGTTATCGATGCCTGCCTGGCCCTGGTAGACGATCCGACCGTGACGGACGATCGTCTGCTCGAACTGGTACCGGGGCCTGACTTTCCGACCGCCGGCATCATCTTCGGCGGTGCTGGTATCCGCGAGGCCTACCTGACCGGCCGTGGCCGCATCCAGGTGCGTGCCCGTGCGCACATCGAGGAGGACGAGCGCACCGGTCGCCAGACCATCATCGTTACTGAGCTTCCCTACCAGGTGAACAAGGCGCGTCTAATCGAGCGCATCGCCGAGCTGGTCAAGGAGAAGAAAATCGAGGGTATCGCGGAGTTGCGCGATGAGTCCGACAAGGACGGACTGCGCGTGGTGATCGAGGTCAAGCGCGGCGAGATGGCCGAGGTGTTGCTCAACAACCTCTACCAGCAGACCCAGCTACAGATCGTGTTTGGGATCAACATGGTCGCCTTGGTCGACGGCCAGCCGCGCACCCTGCCGCTGCGCGACATGCTGGAAGCCTTCCTGCGCCACCGCCGTGACGTGGTCACCCGTCGCACCCTGTTCGACCTGCGCAAGGCGCGTGATCGGGCCCATATCTTGGAAGGGCTTGCGGTCGCGCTGGCCAACATCGACGAGATCATCGCCCTGATCAAGGCTGCGGCCAGCCCCGCTAAGGCCAAGGAACAACTGCTCGAGCGCCGCTGGCAGGCGGGCCTGGTGCGCGAGATGCTGGCCCGCGCCGGTGCCTCGGCATCGCGCCCCGAAGGACTGGATGCCAGCTTCGGCATGGCAGAGGACGGCACTTACCGGCTTTCCCCAGCACAGGCCCAGGCCATCCTCGAGCTGCGCCTGCACCGCCTGACCGGTCTTGAGCAGGAGAAGATCGTCGATGAGTTCGCTGAGATCCTCAACACCATCGCCGAGCTGCTTGAAATCCTGGCCAATCCCGACCGGCTGATGGCGGTAATCCGCGAGGAGTTGGTAGCGATCCGTACCCAGTACGCCGATGCGCGCCGTACCGAGATCCAGGCGGCCCGTGCCGATCTTTCCGAGGAGGATCTGATCGCCAAGGAGCAGCGGGTGGTGACCCTCTCGCATGCCGGCTACATCAAGACCCAGTCGCTGTCTGACTACCAGGCCCAGCATCGGGGGGGGCGCGGTCGCAGCGCGGCGAAGGTCAAGGGCGAGGACGCCATCCAGAAGCTGCTGGTGGCAGGCTCCCATGACATGATCATGCTCTTTACCAGTCGCGGCCGTGTCTACTGGAAGAAGGTGTGGGAGCTGCCGGAGGGCGGTGCCCAGGCCCGTGGCCGGCCGATCGTCAACATCCTGCCGCTAGAGGAGGGTGAGCGCATCGAGGCCCTGCTACCGTTGCGCGATTTCTCCTCCGATGCCTACGTGCTGTTTGCTACCCGTAACGGCATTGTCAAGAAGACCCCTCTTTCGGAGTTCTCCCGTCCGCGTCCGAGTGGCATCATCGCCATCGACATCCGTGAGGGCGACAGCCTGATCGGCGCGGCGCTGACCGACGGTGCGCAGGACGTGATGCTGTTCACTAACGCCGGCAAGGTCATCCGCTTCCCGGAGACCGACGTACGGGCCATGGGGCGCAGCGCCTCCGGGGTGATCGGTATCCGCCTGGCGGAGGGTCAGACCGTGGTATCGATGATTGTGGCCCAGGACGGTGACAACAAGAGCGATATCCTGACCGCCTCCGAGAACGGCTACGGCAAGCGCACCCCCCTCAATGAGTTCCCGCGCCATGGGCGGGGCGGCCAAGGCGTGATCGCCCTGCAGACCAGCGAGCGCAACGGCCTGCTGGTCGGCGCGGTGCAGGTGGCGGAAGAGGACGAACTGATGCTGATTAGCGACCAGGGCACGCTGGTGCGTACCCCCGTTGCTGAGGTATCCCGCCTTGGACGCAACACTCAAGGGGTGACCCTGATCCGTCTCGGCAAGGACGAGCATCTGGTCCAGATTGAACGCATCCAGAGCGTGGGCGAGGCCGAAGAGGCCGCCGACGCTCCATCAGAATCCACAGATCAAATAATTTGAAGAGGGGAGTTCCCATGGCTCATACCCAGAAGAGGGTTTACAACTTCAGCGCCGGCCCGGCCATGCTGCCGACCGAGGTCCTTGAGCGTGCACGTGAGGAAATGCTGGACTGGAACGGCTCCGGCATGTCCGTGATGGAGATGAGCCATCGCGGCAAAGAGTACATCTCCATCGCCGAGAAGGCCGAGGCTAACCTGCGCAAGCTGATGGCCATCCCCGATCACTATAAGGTGCTCTTCCTCCAAGGCGGCGCCTCCGCACAGTTTTCCATGGTCCCGATGAATTTGTTGCGCGGCAAGGCTAGCGCCGACTACCTGAATACCGGCCACTGGTCCGAGAAGGCTGTCGCTGAGGCTAGGCGTTACTGCAACGTCAACATCGTCGCCGACACCAAGGGCAGCAAGTACACCACCCTGCCGGACGCCTCCGAGCTGTCGTTCAGCAAGGACGCGGCCTATGTGCACTACACCCCGAACGAGACCATCGCTGGCGTGGAGTTCGGCTACATCCCGGAGACCGGCGACATCCCGCTGGTGGCCGACATGTCCTCCACCATCCTCTCCCGTCCGGTGGACGTATCCAAGTTCGGCGTGATCTACGCCGGTGCGCAGAAGAACATCGGTCCGGCTGGCCTGACCATCGTCATCGTGCGTGAGGATCTGATCGGCCAGACCCTGCCGGGGACCCCGACCATGTTCGATTACAAGATCCACGCCGACAACCGCTCAATGTACAACACCCCGCCGACCTACGCCTGGTACATTGCTGGCTTGGTGTTTGAACACCTTCTGGCCAAGGGCGGTCTGGCGGCGATGGCTGAAATCAACAAGCGCAAGGCGCAAAAGCTGTACGATGCAATTGACAACTCACCGTTCTACTCCAACCCGGTGGATAAGAAGTGCCGCTCCTGGATGAACGTGCCGTTTATCCTTGCCAACAGCGAGCTGGACAAGATCTTCCTCAAGGAGGCTGAGGCCGCCGGCCTGTCAAACCTGGCCGGTCACCGCTCGGTCGGTGGCATGCGCGCCAGCATCTACAACGCCATGCCGGAGGCCGGTGTCGATGCGCTGGTCGATTTCATGAACGATTTCGCTCGTCGTCACGGGTGATCAAGCCAATAAATCAAGGGGTTATACGATGTACAAGATCCTTACTCTAAACAATATCTCGGCTGTTGGCCTGGACCGTTTGCCGCGCGACAAGTACGAGATTGCCTCTGAGATCCAGCACCCGGACGCCATCTTGGTGCGCTCCGCCAAGATGCACGGCATGGAGATCCCCGCCACCTTAAAGGCCGTCGGCCGCGCTGGCGCTGGGGTGAACAATATTCCGGTCAAGGAGATGAGCGAGAAGGGCATCGTGGTGTTCAACGCCCCGGGCGCCAACGCCAACGCGGTGAAGGAACTGGTCATCGCCGGCATGCTGATGGCCGCGCGCAACATTCCCCAGGCTTGGAAGTTCGCCGTGGAGCTGGAGGGGGATGATGCCTTCTTGCACAAGGCGGTTGAGGATGGCAAGAAGAACTACGTCGGCTTCGAGCTGCCTGGGCGCACCCTGGGTGTGATCGGCCTGGGGGCCATCGGCGTACGGGTAGCCAACGCCGCGCGTGCGCTCGGCATGAAGGTGGTTGGCTTCGATCCGGGTATCACCGTCGAGCGGGCCTGGGAACTGTCCGCGGACGTGCAGCAGGCGAGCAGCATAGACGAGGTGCTGGTCAAGTCGGACTTCGTCACCTTCCACGTGCCGCTGATCGACTCGACCCGCAACCTGATCAACGCCGAGCGCTTGAAGTTCATGAAGGACAAGGTCGTGGTGCTCAACTTCGCGCGTGAAGGCGTGGTGGACGAGGCCGCGATGATCGAAGCGCTGAATTCTGGCAAGGCGCATGCCTATGTGTCCGACTTTCCGACCAACGCCACCAAGAACCATCCGCGCTGCATCACCCTGCCGCACCTGGGCGCCTCCACCGTCGAGGCCGAGGATAACTGCGCGATCATGGTCGCCGAGCAGGTGCGCGACTTCCTTGAGAACGGCAACATCATCAATTCCGTGAACTTCCCGGAAGTGAAGCTGCCGCGCAAGGGCCCCTATCGCCTGGCCATCGCCAACAAGAACCTGCCGGATATGGTCGGCCAGATGTCGCACATCCTCGGTAGCCATAAGGTCAACATCGTCCACATGGTCAATGAGTCCCGTGGTGATCTGGCTTACACCCTGATCGATGTCGAGGGCGAGGTTCCGGCCGCTGCCGTGGAGACCATTCGCGCCATCGACGGTGTGCTCAACGTCCGCGTGATCTGATCGGTCATGAAGGAGGGCGTAAAGCCGTTGCCGCGGCTTGAGGAGGTACGTGAGCGTATCGACCAGGTTGACCAGCGGCTACTGGAACTGCTGTCCGAGCGCGCGCATCTGGCCCACACCGTGGGGAAGATTAAGCGCGCGAAGGAAGGCGAGGGCAGCATCCAGTTCTATCGCCCCGAGCGGGAGGCGCAGGTTCTACGCCGCGTCCAGGAACTCAACCCGGGGCCTCTGAGTGATGCCAGCATCGCCTGGCTGTTCCGCGAGATCATGTCGGCTTGCCTGGCCTTGGAGCAACCGATCCGCGTGGCCTATCTCGGTCCCGCAGGCACCTTCAGCCAGATGGCCGCCCTGCGCCAGTTCGGCCATGCCGCCACACTCGTGCCCTGTCATTCCATTCCCGAGGTGTTCCGTGCGGTGGCCTCGGGGAACGCCGCCTATGGCGTGGCTCCGGTGGAGAATTCCACCGAGGGCGGCGTCGCCCAGACGCAGGAGGCCCTGCTGGCCTACGACCTGTCGATCTGCGGCGAGCTGGCCCTTCGTGTTCATCATCAGCTTCTTTGCAAAAGCAGCGCCCTCACGGAGGTTCGCCGTGTGTACGGCCATGCCCAGGCCCTTGGGCAGTGTCGGCGCTGGCTGGACGAGCACCTGCCGCAGGCCAAGCGCGTACCAGTGAGCAGCAATGGCGAGGGCGCGCGCCTGGCCGCCGCGAAAGAGGGGGCGGCTGCGATTGCCCCCGAGCTTGCAGCCGAACTTTATCAGCTCCCGATCCTGGCGGCGAACATCGAGGATGAGGCGCACAACACCACGCGTTTTGTGGTGCTGGGGACGAGCGATGCCGAGCCGAGCGGGGAGGATAAGACCTCGCTCGCTGTCTCCACGGCCAATCAGCCGGGGGCACTCTATCGGTTGCTCAAACCGCTGGCGGAGCGGGGCATCAGCCTCACCCGGATCGAGTCCCGCCCAGTGCGTGCGCGGGCCTGGGAATACCTGTTCTTCATTGATCTTGAAGGGCACCGACGTGAACCTAGGGTTGCCGAGGCCCTACGTGAGCTTGAGCAGCATGCGGTCTGGTTGCGTGTGTTCGGCTCCTATCCCAAGGCGGTACTTTCGGCATGAGCAACCATCCATGGCTTACCTTGGCCTCGCCTCAGGTGGCAGGGCTGGCTCCCTATGTCCCTGGCAAGCCTATTGAAGAGCTCGAGCGTGAGCTCGGCATCCGCGGGGCGATCAAGCTTGCTTCCAACGAGAACCCGCTCGGTCCCTCGCCGCGGGCGTTGGAGGCCATGCGCGCCCTGCTGCCGCAGGTGTACCTCTATCCGGATGGCAGCGGCCATGCCCTCAAGCAGGCCCTGGCCGCGCACCTCGGGGTCCGGGTTGAGGGTATAACCCTTGGCCATGGCTCCAATGATGTCCTGGATCTCATCGCCCGCGCCTTCCTGGGGCCCGGACGGGGGGCGGTGTTCTCCGAGTATGCCTTTGCCGTCTACCCCATCAGCACCCAGGCGGTCGGCGGCATTGCCCAGCGGGCGCGCGCCCTGCCAGCGGACCATCCCACCCAGCCCTATGGCCATGATCTGGCTGCCCTCAGGGCAGCCGTGGATGAGACCACCCGCGTAGTGTTTCTCGCCAACCCCAACAATCCCACCGGGACCTGGGTTGAGCGCGATGCCCTGCGCGATTTTCTAGCCTCCCTGCCCAGGGATGTGCTGGTGGTGGTAGATGAGGCCTACATCGAGTATGTCGAGCCCAACTCGGATTTCCCCAACGCCGTCGAGTGGCTGGACGACTTCCCCAACCTAGTCGTTACCCGGACCTTCTCCAAGATCCATGGACTGGCCGGGCTGCGGGTGGGTTATGCAGTGTCCAACCCACAGATTGCAGAGGTGCTCAACCGGGTGCGTCAGCCGTTCAATGTCAATCTGCTCGCCCTGGAGGCGGCGCGCGAGGCGCTTGCCGACCTCGAGCATGTGCGTTGCACCCGCGAGCTTAATCGCGCAGGGCTGGCCCAGGTGCGCGAGGGACTCAGCAAGCTCGGACTGACCGCCCTTCCCAGCCTCGGCAACTTCCTCTGCATCGATATGCAGCGGCCGGCCATGCCGGTGTATGATGGCCTGCTGCGCCAGGGCGTGATCGTGCGCCCGGTCGGCAACTACGGTCTGCCGAAGTTCCTGCGGGTAAGCATCGGCACCGAGGCGGAGAACGCGCGC